>CAKVCS010000163.1 GCA_934725785.1 uncultured Bacteroidales bacterium
CGTCACGCCTTTCGAACGCGGTGGCCTCGCCATCCCCGTTGTCTATGGCGAGCAATGTGGCGTAGTCGCCCTGCGCCTCGCCCTCAAGCCTTACCGTCACGAAGAGCGCTTCGCATGGGGCCAGTGTCACAGGCTTGTCGAATATGAAGTCGGCGGCGCGATTGGAGCACACCGCTGACGCCGCCGCAGCAGGGCCGTATTGCGGCTCCGCGTCGAGGCTCGCGCCCACTCCTACTCTTATTTTGGCGCTTTGCCCCGCAGCATTGAAGTCTTGCGTGGCATATAACCTTATGGCGTATATGGTGGCAGCTGAAGCTGCTGACGGTAGGGTTATTTTCTGCGCCATCGCCTCCACGGCCGCGTCCAGTCGCGCCTGGGTGTCGGCAATGCCGCCGTGCGGGTCATATGTCGTCATGGCCCTTGTCTCCCCGCTCTCCACCTTTAGCCCGTCGATGCCGTTTGTGTTGGCGTATCCGAAACCGTGCGGGTCAAGGGCGTCGCCCAGTGTGCCATATCCGTCGGACGATGCGTCCCATGCTTCGCTTATCATCCAGAACCAGTCGTCTTTCGGGCTCTTGCAGCTGGCCTGCCCGCCAGACAGGGCGCCTATTATCCGGCCGTCAGAGTCAATAAGCGCGCTTCCCGAAGAGCCTCCCTCCGTCGCCCCCTGAGTCCATTGGCCGATGTTCCAAAAGACGCCGCTCTTGAAGCTGCCGCCCGTGGCGTTCTTGTCTGTCGTTTTATACGTTGTCCACGGCGTGGCTGTCGCGGCCAGAGAGGCCTTTTTCACGTCGCCGTTCGGGTGGTGGACGCACGTCAGCGGCGTGCCGGTGTCGACGCCTCGGCTCCAGCCGACCCAGTAGGGCGAGCATGTCACGGATGGGGGCCTGCTAAGCTTCAGGACGGCCATGTCGGTCGCCGCGTCAAACGCCACAAGTGTCGCACCGTCTATCTCGTCAATGCCGTCTATGTAGTAATCGTCAGCTCCGCATATAGGCTCCTCGAAGCCGAAAAGGGCGGTGCAAGATCGCAACGCGCTGCCTCCCACCACATGAGCCGAGGTCAAGACGAGCGGCGTCCTGTCGCCGGCAGCGTTGTTTATGAGCGTGCCGGTCCCGACGTTCCTGTTATTGAGTATCAGGCGGCACACGCCCCTTCTTGCCTTGTCGGCCTCGGCGGTGCACGCCGCGCGCACTTCGCAGCTTTGCGAGTCGCCGTATTCGAGCGCTTTGTTGCCGCTTTGGGCAATGCCGCCTTCCCATGCGCCAATGTGGCGGAAACCGCAGTTCGCGGCCATTATCTCGATATGCTCCAGCCCCTCTGCCGGGCCGGTGTATTGGATGGTTATGCTCTCGCCATCCACGATTGGCGTCACCCCGGTCGTCGCGTCGACCACCTTTGATTCGCAGCCTCCCCAGACGCATAGCTCCGCGCCGGCAGCCAGCCGGCAGCTCTCTATCTCGAGGCTCATGCTCACCGCCCCGTGTGAGCGGAAGCCTGCGCTCCACACAGTCGTCCCGTCGGCCAGCGTGCAAGCCGTGCCGTCTGTCTTGGCCGAGCAGCGCACGCTCTTGCGTTCGGCAAAAGAGCACATGCCCATTTTGCTCGGGTGGGGTGGGGCTTTTGTCGGCTCGAGGTCTATCCACACCACGCCTGGCTCCGATGTCGGCGTAGTCTGCGCGTGCGATGGCGTCATGCTCGCGCCCCAAAAGGTTGAAGTCAAGATTGCGGCGGCCAACGCGCGGCGCCGTGTCATCTTATGGTTTGGCATGTTTGTGCAACAGCATATGGCGCAAGGTAGTCAATATAGCCGACAAAAAAAAGCATCCCGCCGAACTTTTAGCTCGGCGGGACGCCCTAAAATAAAGTGTGAGCTGAGTCCTTTATGACCAGCCTGCCCTCTTACTTCTCGGGAGCAGCCACGGTGCTGTCAGCAACAGCAGCGGTGCTGTCCTGGCAGCAAGCCTTAGCGCTGTCCTGGCAGCAAGCCTTAGCGCTGTCCTGGCAGCAGGCGGGAGCCTCAGCCTCAGTGTTAGCATTGTTAGCATTGTTGCCTGCGCAAGCAACGAGCATGGCAGCAACAGCTGCGATAGCAAACAGATTCTTCATAATAGTTTATTTGATTAATGTTGTAGTCGTATTTAGTCCGTTCTTCCTTTTTGAAGACGGCGCAAAGTTAATCCTTGTTTGAACTTGATGAGCCTTGGCCGTATAAAAAATGCGTTAAAAAAACATAAAACAGAAGAGTTTTGTCACAAAGCCCTGAAGCTTAGCCTTGTCGCATGATGCCGAGTGGCAGCCCCTGCCCAACTTTCTCCCCCGTTCCGCCTCGTGAGAGCAGGCCGCCGCCACTCATGCGGCCTCGGTGGCCAGCGGGGGCTAAGTGGATTATAAATAACACAATATGGCGGAAATGAGTTATATTCGCGGGCGGCGTGCATTGAAGTCTCTCTGACGCCTATAGCGCACGTTAGCGGCGGAAGATGTTATGACGCGCAAAAAAACATACACGAGTGCCGAGGGTTCCAGGCGGAACACCGTAAGCATAACATTGAGCGACAGGGAGCTGGCCGCCATAGACGAGTATTGCGCCATGTTCGGCGAGCGCTCGAGGGCCTCGGTCATACGCGAGGGCGCCATACGCTTCGTCCGTGCCAAGCTCATCGACCGCCACACGTGCCTGTTCCCCGGCGAGGACGACCTCCCGGCCGTCCCTAAACCGCAGAAAGCGTGCGAGCCGCTGCCCTCTCTCTTCGACTTCCTCAATGACAATAACATAGACGAAGCACAATGAGCACACCCTCCCAGACCGCGCACAAGGTCTACTACGGCATTGGCGAGGTGGCCGACCTGCTCGGCGTGCCCGTCAGTTGCGTCCGCTACTGGGCCAACACGTTCGAGAACGTCGTCAAGCCGCGCCGCAACAAGAAAGGTGACAGGTTCTTCACGCAGCGCGACGTCACCAGCCTCAAGAAGATACGCTACCTGACGAAAGAGTGCGGACTCACCCTCCAGGGTGTCAAGGCCAAGCTCGACGCCGAGCGTTACGTGCCGAAGCGGAGCCGGCCCGCCGGAAGGCCGCCCAAGACGGCTGAGGCCGGACTTGACGGTGGCGTCGGCCTCGTCGACCGCGACGACATCGTCCTGAAAGCCGAGGTGGTAAGCAGGCTGAGCAACGTGAGGGACATGCTCCTCGAAATAAGCAGTTACCTATGAGCAAAGCAACATCACCAGCCCACTATAAGGTGTCCGATGCAATCAGCGCCCTCAACGAGGCCTTCCCGCTGAGCACTCAAGACGGGTGGGACAACAGCGGGCTTCTCGTCGGCGACGGCGAGGCGGAGCTCAGTGGAGTCCTACTCACGGTCGACC
>CAKVCS010000164.1 GCA_934725785.1 uncultured Bacteroidales bacterium
GTTCAATACCGACGAGTTCGACATACACCGCCTTGCCGACGTCCCTGTTGATGTCGCGGGCATGTCTTTCGACGACCGTTCGCGGTTCTGGCTCGCCACGGTCAACAACGGCATCCTCTGCACCAATAATGATTCCGTGGTCTCAATATCGACGGCCGACGGACTCCACAAGAATTACTGCTACGGCATATCGCGAGATGGCAACGGGCACATTTGGGTATGCCACCAGCCCGGCCTGAGCTGCATCGACCTCTCCAACGGCAACATACGCACATATGGGGTCGGGAGCGGAATGGACTACGAGTTCAACGGAGCGGCCTCCGCGCCCAATGGCGACGTTTGGTTCTCCACCACCAAGGGCGCCGTCCACTACATAAGCGCCTATGACAGGCGCAACAGCGTCGCGCCCATCATGAACCTGACGAGCGTTGTCATTTCTGGCCACAGGCATGACATCCATGAGGATATCGACCTCGCGTACCCCTACAGCGGCGACCCCGACAAGCTTGAGTTCGAGTTTGTCGGCATCTGTATGAAGGACCAGGCCAACGTCACGTACGAGTACTGGATGCAGCGCAAGGAAGATGACCCGTCGCCCCGTTGGATGCCCCTCGGCACCCAGAACCACAAGGAGTTCGACTATGTGCCCGATGGTGACTATGTGCTCAACATCAGGGCTTTCAACAGCTCTGGCATCGTCAGCCAGCAGCCGCTGCGGATCAAGATCCATGTAGACAAGCCGTTCTGGAAGATGTTCTGGTTCCCGATTCTCGCTTTCGTGGCTCTCATTTTCGGAGTGCGCTCTTTCTCCAAGTGGAGGGAGCGTAAGCTCATGGCTCGCCAAAAGGAGCTTGAGGATGAGGTGGCCCGCCAGACGAAGGAGATCAACGAGAAGAAGAACGAGATTGAACGCAAGAATAAGGACATCACCGGCAGCATCACGTATGCCAACCGAATCCAGACAGCGGTGCTCCCTTCGCGTACGAGCCTTATGGATATGCCGTTCGCCGACTCTTTCCTCATGTTCCGCCCGCGTGACATCGTAAGCGGTGACTTCTATTGGTTCAGCATGTATGGGAGCCATGCCCTCATATGCTGCGGAGACTGCACCGGCCACGGTGTCCCGGGGGCTTTCATGACACTTATCGGGACAACTATTCTCAACGATGCCACCCGCGACCCGGCAATGCGCCACCCCAAGCCACTCCTTGAAAAGCTCGACCGCGAGGTAAAGCAAACCCTCAACAAGAACCAGACTGTCGAGACCAGGGATGGCATGGACTGCTCCATAATTGACGTCGACATGGAGACTGGCGTCATGGTGTCAGCAGCTGCCAAGAGGCCTGTCTTCGTTGTCCGAAAGGGTAAACTGTCAACAATCAAGGGAACCCGCCGAGCAATAGGCGACGTGTGGAATGACAATGAGTTCGTTGAGACAACCACACAGCTTGTCGACGGTGATGCCATTTACATGTGCTCTGACGGATACACCGACCAGCTCGGTGCTGACCCTTCGGCCGATTCCAAGCCGGGAAGCCCAATCAACGAAGATGACGCCGTAAAGTTCTCCACGAAGCGTTTCACGAGCACTCTTGAGGACATATCCACATTGCCCATGGAAGAGCAGCTGCGCAAGCTGAATGAGATTTATGACAATTGGCGTCACAACATCGATCCCGTCGACGATGTCATCGTCATGGGGCTGAGGTTCAAGATGGCGGGGCGTTAGCCTCCAACGGGGAGGACTTGTCGAACTGGTCAGCCTGCGCATGCCGTTGCCGCTCTCTCTGCTTCGCCTCGTAAGGCGTTTCGCCAGAGGACTCTGGGCAGTCTTTTTCCCCCGTCTGTGCCGAGTGTGCGGTCGACATCTCTTGGAGTCCGAGAGGTGCCTGTGCCGTATATGCCTCGACGAGTTGCCCGCCACAATGTTTGAACGCTGGCAAGGCAATGATGTTGAGCGGCGTATGAGCGGGCGCATTCCGCTCAAGTCCGCCTTCTCTTGCTTCTATTTCCGCCGGGGCGAGACGCTCCGCAGTCTCATTCACGGCTTTAAGTATCACGGCGATGCCGAGCTCGCCCGCGAGATGGGGCGCGAGATGGGGAGGCGTGCTATGCGGGCGGGCTTCATGTCCGGCTACGACTACCTCCTGCCCGTCCCGCTGCATCCAGACAGGGAGAGGCGGCGAGGCTACAACCAGAGCCAGATGATTGCGGAGGGGATGAGCGAGGTGACGGGAGTGCCAGTCTTGCTCCATGCCATTGAGCGGCCCGTCTTTGCCGGCACCCAAACTCGGCTTGGTGCGGAAGACAGGTTTCGCAATGCGAGTCGTGACTTCGCCCTTGGCAGTGCTGCCGAGCTCGCCGCGGGGAGGTCGCTCCTCCTGGTTGACGATGTGTTTACAACCGGGGCGACGAGCGAGGCGTGCGTAGAGCCTCTCCTTGGCCTTGGCGGTGTGAAAGTCGGTCTTGCCACATTGGCCTATGCCGCTCATTGATAACCCTTGCCAGGTGTCAATATGACGTGCTGTAACGTTTTATTTTGTCGTTGAGCTCTTTGAGCCTGCCGCCGAGGTAGTGGTCGAGGTCGGCGTAGAAAGCTTTGCTGTGGTCCATATGGATGGTGTGCGTAAGCTCGTGGAGTATCACCATGTCTATAAGGTCGCAAGGCAGGCGCATCAGTTGTATGTTGAGGCATATCCGCCCGTTTGAGGAGCAGCTGCCCCATTGGGTGCTCATGTTCCTTAAGTCCACGTGGTCATATTTCAAGCCGTGCAGAGCCGCCAGCTCGGCTGTGCGTGACGGCAGGTAGTGCATAGCCTCGTTCTTAAGAGCCGCGTCGACCACCTTGTGGACGTATTGCTGGAAGCTGCCGGACGCCACGTCGGTCTCTGGCGTGTAGAATATCGTTATCCTGTCGTAGCTTATCCTTGCGTTGTCCGGGGTCTTACGCTCTTGAAGCTTGAATTCGAGCCTGCGCCGGCTTGTGCGGAATGAGACTCCGGGCTTGAATGTTATGATGTTCTGCCTCCCCTCCGCCTTCTTCTCCGCTTGCGCTACCGCCCTCCTTATCTTGTCCTCGTATTGGCCTACGAAGTCGTAAATGTCTTTAGGCGAAGTCTTCAAGGGTGCGGTTATTTTTAGCTTTCCACCAGCGTATATCTTTAGCGCAATGCGGCGGCTGCGTGCGCTCTCCGCAACTTCTATTTGCCCGAAAGGTGGTATGTATAGGTTGTATGTCAACGTCTTCCGTATTTTATTTTTCCGCTCGCGCCCTTGCCGCTTTTGCCGCGAGATAGGCCACAGGCCACGCCGCCAGCCCCAGAGCCAAGCCCAGTATCACGGCTCCCGCGACATAGGCTGTCAATGAG
>CAKVCS010000165.1 GCA_934725785.1 uncultured Bacteroidales bacterium
CCATCCTCCGCACGGCTGTGGCAGAGGGTCACGGTGCAGTCCACGCCTTTCTGTGACAGGAGTATGCTCATGGGCCTGCCGACAATGTTGCTGCGGCCAATGACGACGGCCTTCTTGCCGCGCGTGTCTATGCCGTAACGGCGAATAAGCTCTATGATGCCCTGCGGGGTGGCGGAGATGAAAGCCGGGGCGCCGATGGTCATGCGCCCGACATTTTGCGGGTGGAAGCCGTCGACATCCTTGCGCGGGTCGATGGCCTCGGTGACCTTCTCCTCGGATATATGGGCGGGCAGCGGCAGCTGGACTATGAAGCCGTCCACACCCTCGTCCTCGTTGAGCTCCTTGACCACGTTGAGCAGCTCATCCTCGGAAATGTCCGCCTCGAAACGGCGAAGCGAAGACTTGAAACCGCACTCCTCGCAGGCCTTTATCTTGTTGGCGACGTAGGTCTCGCTCCCGCCGTCGTGCCCGACGAGGACCGCGGCGAGATGCGGTCGCCTGCTCCCGGCGGCCACCATTGCCTCGACCTCCGCAGCTATCTCTTGGCGAATCTGCCTCGCCGTCTCCTTTCCATCTATTATCGTCATGCCACTTATGTGTTTTATGGTCATCTGGTCCGGCTTACCGCTGCCCCATGCGGTTGCCTAGCATACGGGCGAGGTTTCGGCCCGCGCCAGAGTTCATGAGCTTCATCATCTTGCGGGTCTCCTCGAACTGCTTGAGCAGCCTGTTGACCTCCTGGATGCTGGTGCCGCTGCCGTCCGCCACGCGCTTGCGGCGGCTGCCGTTGAGAATATGCGGGTTCTTGCGCTCCTCGGGTGTCATGGAGCGGATGATAGCCTCGATGCCCTTGAAGGCGTTGTCGTCAATGTCGACATTCTTTATCATCTTGCCCACGCCTGGAATCATCGACGCCAGATCCTTGAGGTTGCCCATCTTCTTGATCTGCTGAATCTGCGCGAGGAAGTCGTCGAAGTCGAACTTGTTTGTAGCAATCTTCTTTTGGAGCTTGCGCGCCTCCTCCTCGTCAATTTGCGCCTTGGCACGGTCGACGAGTGAGCGGATGTCGCCCATGCCGAGGATACGGTCCGCCATGCGCGAGGGGTAGAAGGCGTCAATGGCCTCCATCTTCTCGCCAGTGCCAACGAATTTGATGGGTTTGTTGACGACCTGACGGATTGAGAGGGCCGCGCCGCCTCGGGTGTCGCCGTCGAGCTTGGTGAGCACGACGCCGTCGAAGTCGAGTCTCTCATTGAATTCGCGGGCGGTGTTGACGGCGTCCTGCCCCGTCATGGAGTCGACCACGAAGAGCGTCTCGGTGGGTTTGACCGCCTTCTTTATGGCCTCTATCTCCTTCATCATCTCCTCGTCGACGGCGAGGCGGCCGGCGGTGTCTATGATGACAACGTCGCATCCATCTTGCTTTGCGCGGGCTATTCCCTTTTGAGCCAGGTCTACGGGGTTGGTGTTGCCCTCCTCGGTGAAGACGGGCACGCCTATTTGCTGGCCGAGCACTTGGAGCTGATTGATGGCCGCGGGGCGGTACACGTCTCCGGCAACGAGGAGCGGCTTCTTGCCGCGCTGTGTCTTGAACTGGTTGGCCAGCTTGCAGGCGAAAGTGGTCTTGCCCGAGCCTTGGAGGCCGCTCATGAGCACAATGGCGGGGTTGCCCTTGAGGTTGACGTCGACGACGTCGCCGCCCATGGTGCTGGTTAGCTCGTCATAGACGATGGAGACCATCATCTGGCCCGGCTTGACGGATTTGATGACCTCCTGGCCGAGGGCCTTCTGCTTGACATTGTCGGTGAACTGCTTGGCCACCTTGTAGTTGACATCGGCATCAAGGAGCGCTTTGCGGATATCTTTAAGTGTTTCGGCGACATTGAGCTCAGTTATCTGCCCCTCGCCTTTGAGCATCTTGAACGACTTCTCGAGCCGGTCTGTTAGGTTCTCAAACATGAGTTGTTATTTTGCTTGCCGAGGGGATGGGCGCCGCCTCTCCCGCTCATTTTTCCGTTATTACTTTGATATGAGCCTTGCGGATCAGTATTTTTCGTCGTCGTTGACGTTGGCGAATGGACGCCATGCGTTGTCATTGGCCGGGACTGGCGCCACGATGCGAATGTGCTCGTGGGAGACGGGGTGCTCGAACTCGACCATGCGCGAGTGGAGGTTGATGCCGCCCCCCTCGTTGCTGCGCTTCGCCCCGTATTTCAAGTCGCCCCTTATGGGGCAGCCGATGCGGGCCAGCTGCGCGCGTATCTGGTGGTGCCGCCCCGTCTTAATCTCGACGTGGAGCAGGTTGAGCCGCTCGGAGTTCGATATGAGCCGATATGTCAGGATGGCCTCCTTGTAGCCCGTGCGCGGGCTGACGGAGACGTTGGCGCGGTTCTTCTCCTCGTTCTTGCCAATATAGTGGTGCAGCTCGGCCTCGAGCTTTTCGGGGCGGTTCTGCGTCAGTGCCCAATAAACTTTGCGCACTTTCTTCTGGGCGAACATCTCGTTGAGGCGAGCGAGGGCCTTGCTGGTGCGGGCGAAGAGCACGACGCCGCTTACGGGGCGGTCTATTCGGTGCACCACGCCGAGGAACACGTCGCCCGGCTTGTTGTACTTCTCCTTGATGTAGGCCTTGACGTCATCGAGCAGGGTCTTGTCGCCCGTCTTGTCGGCCTGCACAATTTCGCCGACCCCCTTGTTGACGGCAATTATATGGTTGTCCTCGTAAAGTATCTCCACGTCTGCGGGTTTTTTATGTTTCTGCGAATGGTTAATGTCAATATTGCTCATCTGGCCCGGGGAAGGCTCCGCCCTTGACGTCGGACGAGTAGCGCCGGACAGCGTCGGCTATCTCATCATGAAGGTCCAGATATTGGCGGACGAACTTCGGGCGGAACATTCCACCCATGCCGAGCATATCCTGCCCCACGAGGACTTGCCCGTCGACCTGCGCCCCTGCGCCTATGCCGATTACCGGCACGGAGAGGAGGCCGGACACCTGGGCTGCGAGGGCGTGCGGAACCTTCTCAAGGACAATGGCGAAGCATCCGGCCTCCTCGAGAAGTTTGGCATCGTCAATAAGCTTGGCGGCCTCCGCCTCTCCCTTGGCGCGGAGGCCGTAGCCACCGAACTTATTGACGCTCTGCGGAGTGAGGCCCAAGTGGCCTATGACGGGGATGCCCGCATCGATGATGGCCTTTATGACGGGCGCCATCTCGCGCCCGCCCTCGATCTTGAGGGCGTCGGCGAGAGTCTCTTTCATCATCCGCGCGGCGGAGGCCACCCCGTCGCGCACTCCCGACTGATATGAGCCGAACGGCATGTCGATGACGACGAG
>CAKVCS010000166.1 GCA_934725785.1 uncultured Bacteroidales bacterium
GTGACAGGTTGCGGGAATGGCTGCGGCTCAATCCCTTTTCATGATGGTGAGAATTATTTTGTAAGGGGAGATGTTGCCGACCTTCCGCAGTTTATTTGCAGCCCGGCAGAGAGGGATTCCGTTTTGGGCATGGCAACCACCATGTGGGATGGCCCGACAAGGATAGACTTTGAAAAAGAGGTGGCAATACCCGTCGCTTTGCCTGCGACGAACTCAAGCACTGACATCCATATTGTCAGAGTGGAGGCGGAGGCGGACAGCCTTGTCGTCACGTGCAGAGTTGAGGTGGGCGACTCGATGTCTTACTCCATACGTCCTTTGGCCATCGCTATTGTCGGCAAGGACGACGTGGCGGGCGCAAGGGGCGTGCGTGTTGTCATGGAGTGACATCGTGCGTGCGTAAACAAGCAGGGCGCAAGTGTGGCGAACTGTCTCGCCATCGCTTGCGCCCTGCTCGTGCTCTCCCGCAGTGTCGTGTGTCAGCGAAGCCTGTCGAGGCTGCGTACGAGGGCTTCGTCGTCGGATATTCTCCTGTATGCCATTATGTCAAGTGCCATGGCAACCAGTGGAATCAGCCAGCGGACGCAAAAGTGCCACTCGGCTTTCATCCCGCCAGCGGTCTCTGTGCTCAGGTATACAAGTACCGCCGCTACGCACACCTCGATGCCCGCCGCGATGCCCACCATTCGCATCTGGAGTGGCCTGCGCTTGAACGTGAACAGCCCCACGGCGTTGAGGACTATTGGTGCCGCTATTATGAAAGCGAGGGCGAACATGTCGCGGATTTCCGGGCTGGTAGTCCCTGGCGTGACGTCAAACACGCCGTTCCACCGAAGCTCGGCCATGCCGCGCGTGCTGCCGAACGTGTCTATAGGCCATATTATCAGGCCCGTCATGGCCAGCGCGGCCAAGATGATGAAGATGCTTTGTACTCTTTGTATCATGACTGTTTGTGTTTAATCGTTGTTTCCACCCTGCGGCAAAATTAATATTATTTTGCATGACGGTCTGCTCCGCAGGCATGTCCGTCCCGCAAGTTCGGGACTGTCGGCTTTATTTATTCGTTATTGTGGATGTGCGACCGCGCCCCTGACGCCTGCGCCCGCAGCGTCCGCTCTTTCCTCCATCAGCCTGTTTTTCAAAAAGTCAGGCTCCACGACCCTCTCTCTTTGCAATGGACGCTTTTTTGAGCTATATTTGCGTTTGTTTTATAACAAGAAATGGTTCTAAATATGCAGGAGAAGATAGTAATCCTGGACTTCGGCTCCCAATACACGCAGCTCATAGGCCGTCGTGTCCGCGAGCAGAATGTCTATTGCGAGATACACCCATATAACAAGTGCCCGGAGATCGACTCGAGTGTCCGAGGTGTCATCCTCTCGGGCAGTCCCGCCTCTGTGCGCCAAGAGGGTGCGCCGACCATAGATCTCAGCGGCATCCGTGGCAAAGTGCCGGTTCTTGGCGTCTGCTACGGTGCTCAATACCTTGTCCACTCAAATGGCGGCGAGGTCGAGCCGAGCGCCACCCGCGAGTACGGACGCGCCATTATGACTATCGGGGCTCCGGGGTCCCCGCTCTTCATCGGGGTCTCGGCCCAGAGCCAAGTATGGATGTCCCACGGGGATACCATTGTCAAGATGCCCGCCAACTTCCGCCTCTTGGCGTCCACGGAGTCCGTCCCCAATGCCGCCTTCAAGATAGATGGCGAGGAGACGTACGGCATCCAGTTCCACCCCGAGGTGTTCCATTCCACTGAGGGCCCCAAGATTCTGCACAATTTCGTGGTCGGGGTCTGCGGATGCAGCCAGAACTGGACTCCTGTGTCCTTCATAGAGAGCGCAATCTCTGACATCCGCCGCAAGGTAGGGCAGGACCGCGTCATACTCGGCCTCTCGGGCGGAGTGGACTCCACTGTGGCCGCCGTGCTGCTCCATCGCGCAATAGGCAAGAACCTGACTTGCATATTCGTGAACAACGGCCTGCTTCGCAAGAATGAGTACGAGGGAGTCCTCGCGCAATATAAGGATATGGACCTCAACGTCATTGGCGTGGATGCCACGGACAGGTTCATGAAAGACCTCGCCGGAGTCACGGAGCCGGAGAGGAAGCGCAAGATTATAGGCGCCGACTTCATTGAGGTCTTCAATGACGAGGCGATGAAGATAAAGGATGCGCGCTGGCTCGGCCAGGGTACCATCTACCCCGACGTCATCGAGTCGACCTCCGTCAACGGCCCTTCCGCCACCATCAAGAGCCATCATAATGTGGGTGGCCTCCCCGAGAAGATGAACCTCAAGCTCGTCGAGCCGTTGCGACTCCTCTTCAAGGACGAGGTTCGGCGCGTGGGCGCGGCTCTCGAGATTTCACCGAATCTGCTCGGGCGTCATCCTTTCCCAGGGCCGGGTCTCGGCATCCGCATCCTTGGCGACGTCACGCCCGAGAAGGTGCGGGTGCTGCAAGAGGCCGATGACATCTTCATCTCGGCTCTCCGCTCCGAGGGGCTCTATGACAAGGTGTGGCAGGCTGGCGTCATCCTCCTGCCCGTAAGGTCTGTCGGGGTCATGGGCGACGAGAGGACTTATGAGAATGCCGTGGCTCTCCGCGCAGTGGCCTCAACGGATGGCATGACGGCCGACTGGGTCCATCTGCCATACGATTTCCTCGCCCGTGTCTCAAACGACATCATAAACAAGGTCAGAGGCGTCAACCGAGTAGTCTATGACATCAGCTCAAAACCACCCGCTACAATCGAGTGG
Source organism: uncultured Bacteroidales bacterium (assembly GCA_934725785.1). Classification (GTDB taxonomy): domain Bacteria; phylum Bacteroidota; class Bacteroidia; order Bacteroidales; family Marinilabiliaceae; genus W3P20-009. Next base: position 2,757 of record CAKVCS010000166.1, read on the forward strand.
GAGTAGACCCAGCGTGTCATGATCCCTTCATAGAAGCAAGTATAGGCCCCGTGCGCTCAGCGTGCGGGGCTTCACTTTTTATTGCCTGCCCGCAGCCCGAAACGAGCCTTGCTTAAATTGATATTAAGTTTAAATAACCAAAAAGTGCAGCCTTTCTGTGCTATCTTCGCGCCGTCACTTGTCAATGATGATACACACTTATCGAATTATCGCGCTCATCCTTTTCTCAATAAGCTGTTTGGCCGCCGGCGCGCAGCGGAGGGTTAGGTTCGTTGTCCTCGAGCAGGGCTCTGGCCTGCCCATAATATCGGCGGCGGTCGCGCTCTCCTCGTCTGACAGCTTCTCCTCGCCCGACGCCGTTGCCGCTACCGATGCCGATGGCGTAGCCTCGCTCGACGTCAATGGCGCGGTTGTCAATTACCAAGTGTCATCGCTTGGTTTCATCACGCAGACGGGAGTATTGCCCAAGGCCGCCGGCGAGGTGCGCCTGACCTTGAAGGAGGATGTCATGAAGGTCAACGAGGTGGTGGTTACCGGCAGCCGCGCCGCACGCCCCATCAAGCTGAGCC
>CAKVCS010000167.1 GCA_934725785.1 uncultured Bacteroidales bacterium
CCAGGATGTCGTCCAGCGTCACGCCGTTCTCGCCAATCTTCACCACCTTGAGGCCAAACCCGTCCTGCACCAGGCCGAACTCCTTGTCCTTGCCGAAGACGAGGGGCTTGCCGTGCTCAACGTAGATGGCGTTCACCTCGCGGCCCTCGCGGGTGTACACGGAGTCGTGCGTGCCATTGTTGAAGATGACGCAATTCTGCAAGATCTCGCACACCGACGCGCCCTTGTGCTTGTAGGCGGCTTTGAGGATGTCCACAGTGCCTGCCGCGTCCGTAGCCACGGCGCGGGCGAAGAAGTGGCCGCGGGCTCCGAAACAGAGCTCGGCGGGGCGGAACGGATCCTCAACAGTGCCGTAAGGTGACGACTTGGAGACGAATCCGCGCGGCGATGTCGGGCTGTACTGGCCTTTCGTCAGTCCGTATATGCGGTTGTTCAGCAAGATCATGTTGAGGTCTATGTTGCGGCGGTTGGCGTGTATGAAGTGGTTGCCGCCAATGGCAAGGCCGTCGCCGTCGCCGCTCACCTGCCACACAGTGAGGTTCGGGTTCGCGACCTTTGTGCCGGTGGCTATGGCTGCCGCGCGGCCGTGGATGGTGTTCATGCCGTAGGTCGCCATGTAGTGGGGCAGGCGGCTCGAGCAGCCGATGCCGGATATTACGGCCGTGTCCCAGGGGGCTACGCCAAGCTCGGCCATAGCCTTGTGGAGCGAGGCCAGGAAGAAGTGGTCGCCGCAACCCGGGCACCAACGTGGTTGCCCTTTTTTATAGTCGTTTATGGTGAATTCGCTCATGATTACTCTTTTGTTTTTTGTTTTGTCGCTTAGCCGCGCGGCTGGCTCTGTCGCTCTGAGCCCAACCCGCCGACTCGGCTTTCAACGCTTTGTTATGGCTGCGCCCGCATAACCTCGCTCGCCGCCTCTTCGGGCGTGCGGCTGGGCCTTGCGAGCAGGCCGTTTATTGCCTCCCCTTAGGCGTTCAAAATCTTGTCGAAAGCCTCGACGAGCTCGTTGACTACGAACGGCTGGCCTTTGACCTGGTTGAACTGGTACGGGGCGAAGCAATCGACCTTCATGCGGAGGAATGCGGCGAACTGGCCGAGGTTCTGCTCTGCCACCACGACTTTCTTATACCTCTTCATGACCTCGGCCGTGTTGGCTGGCAGAGGATTGATGAACTTGAAGTGCGCAAGCGCCACTTTCTTGCCTGCCGCGCGCATCTCGTCCATGGCGGCATGCAGGTGCCCGTAAGTGCCGCCGAAGCCCACGATGAGGAGGTCCGCGTCGTCCTTGTCGCCGAGCACCTCCACGTCGGGCACCTGAATCTTGTCAATCTTGGCCTGGCGGAGGCGGCACATGAGGTCGTGGTTCTCCGGGTTGGTCGATATCGCGCCCGTCTTGTTGTCCTTCTCCAGTCCGCCGAGGATGTGTTGGAAGCCCTCGCGGCCAGGCACCGCCCAGTACCTCACGCCCGTCTCCTCGTTGCGCAGATACGGAGCCCACTTGCCCTTAAGCTCCTCGGGCACGTAGGGCGGGTTGATGGCCGGGGCCTTGGCAAGGTCTGGCAGGCGGAACGCGCCCGAGCCGTTGGCCACGTAGGCGTCGGTGAGCAGGACCACGGGGGTCATGTGCTCAAGGGCGATCTTTGACGCCTGATATGCAGCGTCGAAGCAGTCTACTGGCGACGTGGCGGCAATCACCGGCATAGGGGTCTCGCCGTTGCGGCCGAAGAGCACTTGCAGCAGGTCCGTCTGCTCGCTCTTGGTGGGCAGGCCCGTGGCTGGGCCGCCGCGCTGCACGTCGATGACCACGAGCGGAAGCTCCATTATGACGGCAAGGTTCATAGCCTCGCTCTTGAGGCATATGCCTGGGCCGGAGGTCGAGGTCACTGCCATGGCGCCGGCGAAGGACGCCCCGAGCGCCGAGGCGCAGCCTGCCAGCTCGTCCTCGCACTGGACGGTTATGACGCCGCAGCTCTTGTGCTTCGAGAGCTCGTGGAGTATGTCCGTGGCGGGGGTTATGGGGTATGACCCGAGGAACAGCCTCAGCCCGGCCTTCTCAGCCGCGGCAATGAGGCCGTAGGCTGTGGCCTTGTTGCCCGTTATGTCCATATAGCGGCCGGGAGTCTTGACCTTGCTCTCTATGCGGTACACGTTCATGGCCGACGAGTGGGTGTTATGGCCATAGTCGTAGCCCGCCTGGATGACTTTGATGTTAGCGTCGGCCACGCCGGGCTTCTTGGCGAATTTCTCGCGCAGGAAGTTGAAGGCTATGTCCAGGTCGCGGTCGAAGAGCCAGCAGACGAGGCCGAGGGCGAACATGTTGCGGCACTTCACGATGCTCTTCACGTCCATCCCTGTGTCCGCCAGGCAGTCTTTCACCATCTGAGTTATGGGGCACGCAATCACGCGGTCAGGGTCTATGCCCATCTCGGCAATGGGGTCCTCGGTCGCGAAGGCGGCTTTCTTGAGGTCGGCGGCCTTGAACGCGTCGGTGTCAATTATTATTGTGGCGCCCGGCTTCGCGTAACGATACTGCGTCTTGAGTGCGGCTGCGTTCATGGCCACGAGGACGTCGCACTGGTCGCCAGGCGTGTACACCACGCCCGCGCCAATGTGCACCTGGAAGCCCGACACGCCGGTTAGCGAGCCTTGCGGGGCGCGGATGTCCGCCGGATAGTCGGGAAATGTGCTGATGCTGTTGCCTACAGTAGCCGACACAGTGGAAAAGATGTTGCCAGCCAACTGCATGCCGTCTCCGGAGTCTCCCGAAAAACGCACGGCCACGTTGTCAAGCTCTTTCACTATCAGTTTGTCTGCCATATCGTTATTGATGTTTAATGATTTTTTGTCAGTCATTGCCCGCGGTGTCTTCCGCATCGTGGGCCTTGGTCTCCTATTGTCATGCCTCGCGCCGTTTGGCCGCCCCTCCTGTCAGGGGCCTTGGGTCGCTCGGGCTCCTGTCAGTTGCTTATTGTCAGTCTTCTGAACACGTCCTCCATGTCTTCGCTTTGCGCCGAGAGGTGCAGCATGGGGGCGTTGTGACGTGTCGCGAAGCGGAAGACGGTGATGCGAAGGTCGTCATCCGTAGCCGGGGCCGACAGGCGGAACCTCCTTTGCCCCGTCTGCTCCACTTTGGCCTTCAGCTCCTGCGACAGCTTGGCCGGGGCTATGTCGGCGTCAAACTCCACGTCGACCACCTGCCGCCCCTCGGCGGCGAGGGTCAGCACCTCGCCCACTGTGCCTTGGGCCTTTATGTGGCCGTGGTCTATTATGACTATGTCGTCGCACGTGGCCTCCACCTCGCGCATTATGTGGGTGG
>CAKVCS010000168.1 GCA_934725785.1 uncultured Bacteroidales bacterium
TCTCAAGATTCAGAACACGCCCGGCGTCAACATCACCATCAGCAACAGCGGCAAGGCGAGCAACGCCACCATACACGATGTCACCATCAGCGAGCCGGCCTCCGAGGCGGGAAATGGCAAGGCCTCGCACAACACCGACGGAGTCTCCATCTGGGGACCGTATGTCAACATCTACGACTGCAACATCAGCAACGGCGATGACAACGTCGTCTGCGACAACGATGCGCAATACATTCACGTATGGAACTGCTTTTTCGGCACCGGCCATGGGGCCTCCATCGGCAGCTACACCAGGGACATCAAGCACGTCATCTTTGACAACATAACAATGGACGGCACCACTGCCGGCATCCGTCTCAAGACGGGCATCAACTCCGACGGCACGCTCCGCGGTGGTGGCGAGGAGGATTTCACATTCTCCAACTTCACCATGACGAATGTCAAGAACCCCTTCTCTATGGACTGCTTCTATGACAAGAAATACAGCAAGGATCCTCAGGACGACCTTGACAACCCGCGCGAACTCGACTCCACGACCCCGACCTACAACGGCATTCTCATCAAGAACGTCAAAACCACCGATGTCTGCTCGGGCAATGCGATTTTCCTCGTTGGCCGACCCGAGAGCCATATTAAGAATATCACGCTTGACAATGTCCAGATAAGCGCAAAAACGGGTGTCGACGTCCGTTTCGTCGACAACCTCGTTTTCAAAAACGGATCGAAGGTTACGGTTTCGAGTGGCGACGTGCTGATTCGGAGCTTTGAGTCCACAATCTCCGATAAATGTGACGCTCTGAAGTAATTCGGGCCTGTCATAAACAGAAGAAAGCAGTGGCGCGGAATCTCCCGCGCCACTGCTTTTTTGTTTTACACCCTGTTCCCTCTATTTTATTATGAGGCGTCCTCCGCTCACCGTAATGCCTTTATGACGCGGACCCACGCGCCGCCCCATTATGTCATACTCGTTGCCGCTCTCTTCCGACGGACGTGCCGAGGGCTTTTCTATTGCGGTCGCGCTTGCCAATTTATAAGTGAACGTGACGGTGATGAAAAGCTGTTTGTTCTTCCCGTCCGCGTCCTCCTCTTTTGTCACTATCAGCGAGTTGTCGAATGTTAGTCTGATGCTTTTTGTCGCCTCGAAGCCGTTCACTGTCTCGGTTACCGCGGTCTGCCCCGCTGTGCCGCCGGGGAATGTCACCAGGTTTGACAGAACTGATGTCGCTTCTGAGTCTATGTACACGCCTGTCATCGCTATGGAGCGGTCTGCCGTGGCTGATTTGTTATTGCTGTAGCCGGATATGGTGATGCCTGTTATAACATATCCGTCATTCACGTTGAAGACAATCTCATCGTTGCAGTTTGTGCGCACTTTCTGATAGTTGCCCGACATGGAGCCTGTCAACTCGCCATTCTCACCTGCCGTGTAGCTCGTGCCGGCCACCGTGCCCTTGTCTTCAGTAGGAGTGCCGAGCGCCTCTGTGCCGCTTTGCGGTTTCACTTCGGCGTTAGTGCTCGGGGCGTGGCTTGTCACGTTTGTGGTGTATGTAGCGCCGTCAACGCCCAGGTAGTCCGGCAGATAGTAGCCAAGGTGTGGCGGCTGGTTGTAGCTTGAGTTCTGCCACGCTATGCCCATTCTATACGTGTGATCCTCCATTAGGCACGGCACTTTATATTCTGTCGGCTCGGGCGTGCTGTATATCAGTATTTTGCAAGTCGGCGCATTGTAGTCGGCCTCGTATTCGAACATTATGATCTCCTCGCGCCAGTCGCCCAGAATGTCGGCTTGCAGGCATGGGGTGGCTTTTGTGGTGTTGCACGCCATGGGGTTGCCATATTCCGCGAACTCCTGTACGGTGACTATGCTTTTATCCGATGTCCTGTATGCCCTTATGCGAGGTGCCCACTTTCCCGTGCCGCTGTCATATCGGCCGTCGAAAGTCTGGTCGTACGGGTCGCCAGTCCAGTATATCCTGAAGTTGGTGTCTGGTTTTTTGGAAAGGACAACCTTGCCTGTCGCGCAGTCGTAGATGTTGCCGTCCGCGCTTGACCAGAACTCGAAGCCGCGGTTGGAGGGTATGAAGTCGGCTGCCAGTCCGCGGCCGTTGTCCTCCGTGCCTGTCGCGCTCACGAGCAGCTCGCCCGTGGCGGCGTCGTGAACGTCATATCCGAATGGGCTCTCCTCGTGCGGCATCATTACTTCGAGGCCCTTCCGGTCGGGGCACAGGTCTGTCAAGTGGATGGCGTCGCCATGCCCTTTGCCCGTAGAGCACAGCAGAGTGCCGTCCGGGCCTATTGTGGCTCCACCGGTCACAATCTCGTCGCGCCCGTCTCCGTCGACGTCGCCCACCGATATGCCGTGGACTCCCTGCCCGTAGCTCGATGCGCCTTTGCCTGCGGCGGTCTCGTTACCGAGCGCGTCGACGACGCTCCAGCTGCCGCTCACCCCCTTGTGAAGCCACCGAGTGGTGAGGTCCGCTCCGTCCCAGTCCACTGCCCATATGTAGCAATTCTTATAGTAGCCGCGCTCAAATATTGCGGATGGCAGTTTACCCTCGCCGTCCAGGTATGCCACGCAGGCGTTGTAGCGTTCGGAGCGGTTGCTGTTGCTGTCGCCCCAGAATGAGTTGTTTTTTGTGGCCGCCTGCGGAAAGTCCGCTCCCGAGCGGCTCGGGGAGTACCATATGGTGCGCAACGCCTCGCCCGAGGCTCCGCTGAATACGGTGAGGAACTCCTCGCCATCCGTCACGCGCCCCTTGCTGTTGACGTATGTCTTACTGTTGTCGGTTGCTGTTATTGACGGGTCCGCGCCTGCGGCCGACGTGTAATGGCCAGCCGCGTCTGTGCTGCCTGGCGCTGTTTTGCATATTATTTCGGCTTTCCCGTCCCCGTCGAAGTCATAGACGAGGAACTGCATGTCGTGGTTTCCCGAGCGCACGTTCAGGCCGAGGTTTATATTTTGCTTCCACAGTGGGGTCCCGTCCATCTCATACGCCGACAGTATTATAGGGGACGAGTAACCGTCTTTCCCGCTGTCGCGCGCGTTGTCTGGCAGCCATTTCAGCACGAGCTCGTACTCGCCGTCGCCGTCCAGGTCGCCCACGCTCATGTCGTCCGGCCTATACCGCCCTGTCGTGTTGCCGCTCTTTATGGCGGCGGGCCTGGCAACGTCGAAGCTGGTGTACATGTTGTTCCAGGCTGTCGCCGTGCTCCTTTCGCCTCCGGCCGTTGTCACCGTGTATGTGTCTCCGGCCGCGCCCTCTTTGTCCAGGTAGTTCGTCTTGGCGGTTATGCCGTCGGCTATAGTC
>CAKVCS010000169.1 GCA_934725785.1 uncultured Bacteroidales bacterium
GTCCTGCATGTCGCGGGCGGGGTGCTCCGGCGGGAAGTTGAGGGCGGTGAAGACGTGCCAGTCGTCCTCGACCTCGGGGCCTTCGGCGACGGTGAATCCGAGCCGTCCGAATATGTCGACTATCTCGTTCTTGACTATGGAGATGGGGTGTCGCCCTCCGATGGGTGCGGACGTTGCGGGACGCGTGACATCAATCTCCTCTTGCGACTGCACGTTGGCCGCAGCAGCTTTGGCCTTCAACTCCGCTATGCGGTCTTGCGCCAGGGTCTTGAGCTCGTTGAGACGCTGCCCGAGCTCCCTCTTGAGTTCCGGCGTGACCGTCTTGAACTCTTCGAAGAGGGCCGAGACCTCGCCCTTCTTGCTGAGATACTTAATGCGGAGGGCCTCAACTTCCTCGGCTTTTTGCGCCTTGAGCCCAGCCAACTCGGCCTTTAGAGATTCTATTTTGTCCTTCAACATCGATTATCTGAGTTTAAACTTGGCAAAATTAGTTATTTTTTTCGTGTGAGATTGGGTTATCAGCGCCTAAAAGTCAGCCTATCAACTTGGCCACCGCGAGGCACACATCGCGGGGGTCGACAGCCCTGCGCGGCGAGGCAGGCCTTATGACGACTGGCGAGGCCATGAGATGCCTGAGAGCCTCGGCCTCGACGGCCAGATTAGCGATTAGCAGCCTGGCAGCGAGCCCCGAGGCTCCAGTGTCTACAACCGCGAGCCTCTTGGTCTTGCGCAATGAGGCAGCGACAAGCCCATCGGGGTCGAACGGGCAGAGCGAGCCAAGGTGAATAAGGTCAACGCGCAACCGCTGCCCCTCAAGAAGACGCGCCGCGCTGACAGACTGGCGAGTGGCGGCGCCGAACGAGACAATGGTGGCGTCCTCGCCCACCGCCAACTTGAGCGAGCCTCTGAGATCGGCGCACTCGCCACCCCACCCGTCATCGGTATCAGGCCCAGGCTCAACCACCACAGCCTGGCGGGGACGGGAGAAAAGCGAAGAGTAGATTAAGGCGGCCTCATGCCGCGACATTGGGGCGTAGACCTCGGCCGACGCGGGTACGGCGGCGAGAACAGCCCCCGCCTCGGCGTCGCCCGTGCGGACAATGAGCGGGAGACCAGCGTTGCGGGCGAGCAGTGACGCCGCGACATCGGCCGCAGAGGCCTCAACAACAGGATACAGGCCACCCCTGGCTGCGCCAATGGCCTTATCCACGGCGCCATAGCCAGGGGCCACACGCAAAACGGGCAGCACAGAACCCCCACAGAGGCGGCCGATGTCCATAAGCGGCGCAGGAGAGTCCGGCCGCAGCGCATCGCCAACGGCCGACGCGAGGAAAGCCGCCCTCCGCTGCCGCTCGACATCCTGGCGCACTTGCGACCGGACGTCGTCGAGCTGACTTGAGGCAGCGATCTGCTTGGCTACAATCCACTCGGCGAAAGCCTCGACATCGCGCGCGGCGGCATTAACGACGGTGAGCGAGGTAGCCCCAGCACGCGCCACCTCGACCTGCTGGCGCATGACGCGGCACAAGGCCGGGTAGTCATCGCCCCTGACAGACTCGATGGAGAGCGACTTGCGCCCGCCAGGCGAAAGGCCGAAGCCGCCGAGCAGCCGCGCAAGATAGCCGCCGGAAGAGGACTCGCTGTCATTCCACAGGACAACGCAAAGGGGCAAGGAGCGGGCAGCGGCGTAGGCCAAGGCCTCGAGGAAATGGCCATCATCGCCGGCATCGCACCCTACGGTGCAGACGATGACGCGGCCGCCCGCATCACCGGTTGACGCTTGGGCAGCCGCCATGCCGACCGCCACCGAGAGGCTTCTTGCGCCCCCCGCGCAGAAATCGTCGCAGGAGGAAGAGAAAGCGGACGCGAGGAAGCCCGAGGCAGGCAAGTCGCCACGGACGAGCGCGGCAGACAGGTCGAGCGCGGCAGGCACGTAAGCATCGGCGGGGCAAACGAAACGCGCCAAAGCCACTTGGGCGACGTCGCACCCGATCGTCACGCAGTCGCGCCCGCCCTGGCCGAGAGCCGCCATGCGCATCTCCCTGCCAAAGAGCGCGCGCCTATAGTCATCGACCACGAGATCCTTAAACTGCCTAAGGTTCAGGCTGTCGTCCATAGCCATCATAATAAAGAATCAACGAACTCGTCCTCACTCTCTATGTCCTTGGCCACGATGGCGGCGCTGGGGTCGCCACGCCTCGCGGCGTCATTTCTCAGGCGGTCGGACAGAGACCGCACGTCAACGCCAAAGATGTCTCCATAACGCCGCAGCCTGCACCACTGGCGCGCGAGGAAGCTGACCGCCCGCGCCTCGGCGAACGACCACTCCGCCCTCGCCATGGCGGCGTTGAGGAAGTCGGCTGCAGCCGTCACCAGGGGCGCGAAGCCCTCCAGCCACTCTTCGCGGGTGTCGGCCCGAGAGGTGGACGGCTCGAAAAACTCTGGAGCCTGACGAGCCACGATGGCGCGGGCTATGGAACTTACCGCCACAGCGAAGTCGTAGCCCTCGTCCCTATCCCTGAGGCCATTGGCGAGGCTTATCACCTCGGGCATAACGCCAGTCAGCAGGAAAGGGAGCGCGTCGGCCATCTCGACAGTGGGCACGGACCGGACCCACTTGAGAATGACGTCCGGCTCGGGATTGTGGCGGCTCATGGCCGCCGCGGCAATGAGCATAAGATCGCGCCAGCCTGTCGCCCATAGCTCGGTGCAATCGTCCGCGGAGAGATCCTCCGCAGCCGCGACCTCTTTGGCATGCTGAAGTGAAATTCCGTAGTTAGCCTTGTAAGAATCGTCAAGCCCGCGCATGATTTGTGCCACCTCGCCGTTCATATGCCTTCGGACTTGGAACTTGAGCTCTCGTAATCTCTCCGGGGTCATTATTTGGAATTTGTATAAAGTACGACTAAATCACATTCAAGTATTGCAAAAGTAGCCAAAAGAGTAGAAATTTGCACTCGCAAAACAAAAGATGGTGGGTGTAGCTCAGTTTGGTTAGAGCGCCAGATTGTGGCTCTGGAGGTCGCCGGTTCGATCCCGGTTACTCACCCCATTGAGCGGGCGACAGCCCCGGCCTTGAGGTCGGGGCTGCCTTTTTTTTGGCATTGAACCCACAGAGTTTGCGAGTCTTGGGCGATGCTGCGTTTTTAGCATATTTTAGTGCCGTTTTCTGCGAAAAATACGAGATATTCGCGGCTGCGAAATGCGAGATGGTGGGTGTAGCTCAGCTTGGTTAGAGCGCCAGATTGTGGCTCTGGAGGTCGCCGGTTCGATCCCGGTTACTCACCCCACGGTAGTGGAATC
>CAKVCS010000170.1 GCA_934725785.1 uncultured Bacteroidales bacterium
GGTGAGAGCCTCCTCGTCTGTGCGGTAGATGCCCTCATACTCGTAGCCCCAGAAGGTGTTCATGGCGAGACCCTCGTTGCACACGGTTCGGTCACCCCATAGCGGCTGCCCGCCGTTCAGCTCCTTGAGCTTGTTCTTAATGAAGGAGACGTTGCCCCCCACGCCGTAGGTGAGCCCGCCGGCCTTGCCGTGATAGTCGAGCGTCACCTCGACGCCGTGGTTGCGTAGGGTCCCGACGTTGGCCAGGAGCGAGTAACGGTTGCCGGCGTGGGCCGGGGCGTCGACGTAGAGCAGGGCGTCCTTCGTGTCGCGGAGGAACCAGTCGACTGAACCCTCGAGAGCGCCGCCGAAGAGGCCGAAATCGATGCCGGCGTTCCACTGCTCGTTGGTCTCCCACTTGCCGTTCTTGTTGACGAGGGTGAGCACGGCCGCGCCCGGCGCGAGGCTCTGGTCGGAGCCCAGAGGGTAGTCGACGAATGTCGGGCCGGAGGTGAACATCTTCATTGTGAAAGCGTCGTCGCCAACCTTGTCGTTGCCCACACGGCCCCAGCCGAGGCGTAGCTTGAGGTGCGAGAGGGCCGCCGACTCGGGCATCCAGGCTTCCTGGCTTACGCGCCAGGCGAGTGCGGCGGATGGGAAGAAGCCCCACGTGTTCTGCGGGAACTTGCTCGATCCGTCGGCTCGGAAGTTGAACGTCAGGAGGTAACGGTCGAGCAACGTGTAGTGGACTCGGCCGAGGAAGGATAGCCTGCGGCTGCGCGCCACCTCGTCGCCCGCCTCGGTGCGGTCCTCGGTGGCCTGGTTGAGATACCAGTTGTTGGAGTCTTGCGAGTTGACGACCGACGCGCCCGAGCCGCCAATCTTGTAGGAGACGTACTGCTCCATGGTCTGCCCGCCCATGACGCTGAGGAAGCTCTCGCCCAGAGTCTTATTTAAGGTCAACGTAGTCTCCTCGGCGAAGGTAGACTGGCGGGTCACGCTGCTGGAGATGTAGTTCTTGTCGGCCTTGTCGAACGCCGAATGCTCATATTTGTCCTTAAAGAGCCTGTTTCGCGTCACTCCCATGTCGAGGCTGACGGCTGTGTGCCACGTGACGTCCTTTATTGGGTTGACGTCGAAGTATACGTTGCCAATGAGCCTCTCGTCCTTATCCTCGGGGTGGCTGTGCTCGACCATAGAGAAGGGGTTGACGACGTTCTTGAAGTTGGTTGAGGCGGCAATCTGCCCGCTGAGGTCACGCTTGCCGCTGGCGGATACTGTGCCTTGGGCGTAGTGCGTGGGATCCCATGGCGCCATGGCGAGCGCGGCTGATATGACCGACGCGCCGGGGCTGGCGCTGTTGTTCATGGCGTTGCGCCCTTTGGAGGTCGAGAAGGAGAGGTGCTCGCCAACCTTGAGCCACTCCCTTATCCTGTAGTCGGCATTGATGCGGAGCGTGAACCGCTGATAATCAGACCCTATGATGGTGCCATCCTGGCTGAAGTAGTTGGCGCTGAAGGCGTAGTTGCCGTTGTCGCTACCGCCGTCCATCGATATGCTGTAGCTCTGGACCTGAGCGTTGCTGCGGAAGACCTCGTCCTGCCAGTCGGTGTCAACCCGCGAATAGTCGAACCCATCGGGGTTGGATGCCGTCTTGGCCGCCGGCGAGTAGTCCGACTTGCCAATGTTGTAGCTCTGCATCCACTCGTTGAAGCCGTTCTGCACGTACTCGGCCAGCTGGCCGACACCGTTCTTCATGGGGTCTATTCTCAACTTGGTCCGGGCCATCTCGTCGCGGCCCATCAGGTCGAGCTTCCGCCACCTGTTCTGCAATCCAAAATACGCGTCGACGCTTATGACGCCCTTGCCCTTGGTGCCACTCTTGGTGGTGACGAGGATGACGCCGTTGGCGCCGCGCGAGCCATATATGGCGGTGGCGGACGCGTCTTTGAGGATTTCGGTCGAGACGATGTCGGACGGGGAGAGGAACGAGATGTTGTCCGTTATGATTCCGTCGACGACGTAAATGGGCGCGCAGTCTCCGACGACTGAGCCTATGCCGCGTATCCTTATCTCGGCTGCCGCTCCCGGCTGTCCGCTGCCGGCGTTGACGGTGACGCCCGCGGCTTTACCCTGCAGGGCCTGGTCGAGTCCGGCGGCGGGCGTCTGCTTGAGGGCCTCGGCCTTGACCGACGTCACGGCCCCCGTCAGGTCGCTCTTGCGCATAGTGCCATAGCCCACGGCGACGACCTCGTCGAGCATCTGGTCACCCTTGGTCATGAGGACGTCGAGCGGCTGCTGACCAGCGTACTGGACCTCGGTCGTCTCGCAGTCTATGAAGGAGAAGACGAGCGTCTCGCCCCTTTTCATCTTGATGTTGTACTTGCCATCGAGGTCCGATATGGTCCCGACAGTGGTGCCCTTTATGCTTATGTTGACGAACGGCAAGGGCTGACCATCCTCCTTCTGACGGACTGTGCCGCCGACGCTCTCCTCTCCCTGCGCCCATGCGGCTGGCAGCATACATGGGGCGAAGAGCAGCAGGGCCATTAGCAGCCATCTGTAAGTCTTGCATTCCTGTTTCATGATTGGTTCGATATTGAGATTCGTGTCCTTCGCTCTTTGGTCGCCACGCCAACGCTTGCGCCCCGTTGGCTTACGACGCAAAAGTGCTAACCACGTTTAATTTTCGTATTTAAATACATACTACACGAATACGCACCAACTTCTCAAAGATTTCGAATCGCCACTACATACGCCGCTCTCACGTCTGACTGACAAAGACTTGCAAATAACATCTACTCTCATTTTATTTATCTCGTATTTCACACAAGATGCTCCAATGCGACTCACCGTTCACTCTTTTTACTTTATTTTGCAAAGAGCTCAGACCCAATAAGACCCCAGCATATGACAATTCCCACGAGCCGCGGCAGGCGCATGTCGCTACTATGCGCCACGGCGACGGCCATCTTGTCTCTCGTTCCGCAGCCGTCGCGAGGCGTGTGGCAGACGCCCGTGACAAACTACGCGCGCACCGCCTATGGCGCCGGCACTCAAAACTGGTGCATAGCCGAGCGCGCCGACGGGTGGATCTACGCAGCCAACAGCTACGGCCTCCTGGAGTACGACGGCTCGCGGTGGGGTCTCTATGGCGTATGGAACTCGTCCGCCCTGCGCTCAGTCTGCGCGACGGACGATGGCGACATCTTCTGCGGGGCGTACAACGAGTTCGGCCGCTTCCGCAGCGACGGCCTCGGCGGGCTGGAGTATGAGCCTCTGTCGCGGGGGCTCGGCGACGGCGAAAGTGAGTTCG
>CAKVCS010000171.1 GCA_934725785.1 uncultured Bacteroidales bacterium
ATTTGCAGCTCCGAAGGGGTGGTGTCTAAGAAATATAAGGTCAGGGAGTATTGTCTCTACAGGCCGGGCATGTCCAGCCAGGAGTGTAAGGATCTCACCCAAAGGGTGCAAAACGCCTGCACGGCGCATGCCAAGATGGGCTTCTGCCCCTACATTCTCCCCGTCGAGTTCTCTTTCAATGATGATCGCACCCTCTTCTACGCCAAGAGCGAGTTTCTCAACGAGCACTCGCTAAGTTATGTGCTCAAGAAGAGGGCCTTGACCGAGCTTGAGAAGCTGCGTATCTTGGCCGACGTGGCAAAGGGTCTCGCCGAGGCCCACCGCGTGGGCATTATACACCGCGCGGTTTCACCTGGCAACATTTTCATTCCGACGGGTGGCGGCGCGGTCCTTGCCAACTTCAACTATGCGTGGTTCCCCGAGCGCTGCGATGCCAATTACACCGTGCGCATGGATGACTATGGCCACTCGCCCTATGACGCTCCCGAGCTGAGTGAGGAGGAAGACTCCTTCATATCGTCCGACATATACTCGCTCGGCGTCGTTGCCTACGAGATGCTTGTCGGCAAACTGCCTTTTAAGGATCCGCTCTTCTTCACGGCCAGCCTGGGCGGGACGCTGCCGCCAAGCCTCATGCCGTCGGCGGTGGTCAAGGGCCTGCCGCAGTGGATTGACAAGCTTGTGGCCAAGTCAGTTGTGGCCGACCCCGACAAGCGGTGGGCCAGTGCGGCCGAGATGGCGTCATTCATCGAGGAGCATATGGGCGGTGGCGCGACGTCCGGGTGGCGCTACTCCGCCGCTGCCACGCAATCGTTCGTTGCCCCCGCGCCCAAGGTCGTCTACCTCAAGGACCTCAAGCCCGGCGACAGGGTCACTAACGATCTCGTCCTCTACGAGGAGCTTGGCAAGGGCGGCTTCGGTCGAGTCTTCAAGGCCAAGCATGTCCTGAACGACGTGTATTACGCCATCAAGCTCTTCGACCGCGACACCTCTATTGATGCGGCAAAACGAGAGTATGACGTGCTCGCCAGTCTCAATCATAAGAACATCGTCCACTACGTCTTCAATGGCGTTTCGCACCAAGGGCTGTTTTATACGCTTATGGAGCTGCTCAATGGCGAGAACCTCGGCTCCTACGTCAGTGGCAACTTGAAGATGCCCGTGCGAGACGTATACCAGGTAGCCCGGCAAATATTGTCGGCCCTCGTCTATATGCAGGATCGCAAACCGCCCGTCTACCACCGCGACATCAAGCCCGAGAACATCATATGGGATCATGGGGAGAGGTTTGTCCTCATAGATTTCAACGTATCCGCCGCCGAGGGCAACAGCGACGTCGCTGGCACAAGGCCCTACATGGCCCCCGACCTCGTGCGCGATGGCGAGATGAACTGGAATCCGTCGGCCGACACGTTCTCGCTCGGCGTCACGCTCTACCGTCTCTTGGCCCAAGCCGCCCCGTGGGCGGGCGGTAATGGTGCGCCGCAAGTGGCGAAACCACCAATTGACGTCAGGCAATACAACGACCGCCTCTCCCAAGCCTTCGCCTCTTTCATCATGCGGTCCATCCAGACCAGCGCCGACAAGCGTTTCGCGAGCGCCGCCGACATGCTCGCCGCGCTCGAGGCCGTTGGCCCCGACGGACTGCTGGAGAGCCCGGCGCCGCCGGCCGAGGAGTCTTGCGCCCCCGAGGCGGACATAGTGGACTACGTCAACTCGCTCTACAGCCAGAGCCGCCACGGCAACAGCGGTACGCGCACGTTCGTCGCGGGAGACGTCCCGCCTCTCGATGTGGCCACGTATGTCACGACGAAGCTCGACGGGGCCCTCCTGCCAGACATCTTAAACCTCAAGTACAGGCTCGTCATCATCACTGGCAATGCGGGCGACGGCAAGACGGCTTTCCTGCGCCAGGTGGAGAGGCGGGGCCAAAAACTCAAGCCGCTCGGGACGAACAACGGATCCGAGTTCTACATTGGCGGCGTGCGTTTCGAGACCAACTACGACGGCTCGCAAGACGAGGCCGACCGCGTCAACGACGATGTCCTCGCACGCTTCTTCGCCCCTTTCATGGGGCTTGACGACTGCCGCAAATCAGCCGAGGGGCGCATCATAGCCATCAACGAGGGCCGTCTGATGGATTTCATCTCCCAACAGCCGAACCTCAAGGCTTTGAGCGACAATATTGAGGATTATTTCTATGACAATGCCGGCACGACCCTTATGCCCGGCCTCATGGTAATCAACCTCAACAGGAGGTCCGTCACGGCAAGCGCGCCCGGTGGCAGCCTCGTCGCAAGGCAGGTGGCGAGGCTCACGCAGCCAAAGCTCTGGGTCAAGTGCGCCTCGTGCCCCGTGGCCGCCAAGTGCTTCATCAAGTATAATGTCGACACGTTCGCCGACCCCGCCTCGGGCGCCGAGGTGGTGGGCAGGCTCGAGTGGCTGATGCGGACCATCGTCTACAGGCGCGAGGTGCACATTACCATGCGAGACCTCCGCTCGCTCATATCCTTCATGCTCACGCGCGACTAGTCTTGCGGCGAGGTCAAGCAGCTCTTGGCCTATTGCGAGGAGAAGAGGCTGCCCGTGTTCTATTGGCAGTATTACTACTTCAACGTCACGGCCCCGCCCGTACAGCCAGCGCCGGGCTATGACTTCAACCTGCCTTCGCTCGAATCCTCCGACCGCCTCGTGAAGCTTCTGCGCGACACCGACGTGGCCGAAGTCTCCCTGCCGCCACTTGACCGGGATCTGTTCTATATGGAGCTGCGGGAGGCCGACTATCTTGCGTTCGATACAAGGGCCTTGTCTCTGCTCGGCGAGTTCAACATGGCGCGGCAGGAGCTCGTGTGCGGCGGCGGGCAGGCCTCGCTATGCGACGTCCAGACGCTCCATAAGTCTTTCATCCGCCACCACTATTTCGAGGGCAGGGCCGCGGGGGGGCGCTCTTCGTTCAAGATGAGACTGCCTTACCGCTACATGACCCAGTTCTACAAGGAGCTGACGGAGTCGACGCCGGAATCCGTCGCGGACCTCATGCGCGGCATAGCGAAGGCCATATCGGCCAGCGAGGGGTGCGACAGCCTCGAGCTGACAGAGGACTATATGCTGCTCTCCAACACTCACGTCTCCGACCCCATATCGAAGAGCTTCAGGAGGTTTCCGCTCAGCGAGTTTGAGCTCTTCCCCAATGACGCTGGCGGCATGGCCGAATATGTCGAGTATGAGAACGACAGCTTCACATTCCGACATAAGGAGGACACGTTCGTCAGGCTCACAGTCGCGCT
>CAKVCS010000172.1 GCA_934725785.1 uncultured Bacteroidales bacterium
TCCCGAACAGAGAAGTTAAGCCCGCCCGCGCCGATGGTACTGCACACGAGTGCGGGAGAGTAGGTCGCCGCCCCTTACACGAGAGCCCCCTGCGGAACGTTCCGCGGGGGGCTCTTATTTTGTGAAAGCCCCACCTCCCCCGCGCGCCGGGGGGGCGTGCCGCGCGCAAATAAAACAGGGCTCTCGCCCCGCGGGCATTTCACGCTTGCGCCTATACCCTTGCGCAGTGTCTTCGCCCTCTTCTTAATCTGCAAAATTGCTGATGTGTTGCGCGTTTGCGCCGAAGGCCTCAGCGCTCCATTGTTAAGTTGAGCCTGTGCGGTTGCCGTCATATTGAAATTCTTCACCAAGTTATGCGTAACTTCGCATCGCTTATACAGACGACAACAATGAGATTATTTTTCACACTGCTTACGCTCCTGGCCGGATGTGTCGCGCCGTTGTTTGCGCAAGTCTCTGGCAAGATCTTAGATGCTCAAGGTCAGCCCCTGCCTTTTGCCAACGCCATTGTCTATCAGGGCGAGAAGCTCATAAAGGGGGCTGTCTCCGATGCCGATGGCGTCTTTTCCATAGACGGGGTCAAGAAGGGGAATTATACGCTCCGCCTGCAGATGATAGGCTACGAGATTAAGGATATCCCCGTTTCCGTTGTCCAGGCAAAGAGGCCGGTCTTCGTTGGCGATGTCACACTCTCAGAGGAGTCACATAAGGTCGACGAGGTTTCCGTGGTCGCCCAGAAGCAGACAATGAAGCTGGAGATTGACAGGAAGGTGTTCGACGTCAGCCAGGATATAGCCTCCTCAGGCGGCTCGGCCTCCGATGTGTTGGAAAACATCCCGAGCGTCGAGGTGGACTCGGAGGGCAATGTCTCGCTGCGAGGCTCGCAGTCTGTCACGGTGTGGATAAACGGCAAGGCGCAAGGGCTGACCTCCGACAACCGAGGGGACATCCTGCAACAATTGCCAAGCGAGAGCATTGACCATGTGGAGGTTATCACCAACCCCTCGTCAAAATATTCGCCAGAAGGCTCCGCCGGCATCATCAACATTGTACTTAAGAAAGACCGCAAGGCCGGATATTATGGCGGCGTGCAGCTCTCCGTCAACTCAGAGAAGGGTGGGCGTGTCGGCACGAACATTAATTATTGCAGCTCGAAGTTCGATGCCTATCTCAATTTAGGATACGGACGGCGCAAGCACAGTAACGGAGGCTCGACCGAGCGCGACTTTCTCGGCGCGGACGGCGAGCCGACGGGGTTCCTTAACTCGTCCAACTCTGGCAAGTCGAAGGGGAATCATATTTTTCTCCGTGCTGGAGCGTCGCTGCATATCTCGGAAAATGACGAGATTACGTTGGGTTATATGGGAATGTTCGGCAGTGGCGACAGGAATACCGACATTGATTACGAGCTTGACAACTATGCAGGTTTCCAGCTTCTCGACCCCTATTTCCGCACAAGGCACAGTGGCAACAGTGACGACATGACTATGAACGACGCCGACTTATCTTACCGCCACACGTGGGAGACCGGCCACTTCATCGAGGCCTCTTTCAATGCCAGCGGCTGGAATATGGACGGAGACACCTATTATGACCAGAACACCTACTATTACGCCGACATCCCATACATCGACAGGCCGCTGACCGATGAGGAGCTGGCCGCCATAGTCCACAACGCCTACCAGAGGCAGAGGAATACAATTTCCACTAAGGAGTTTGAGGCCAGGCTCGATTATGAGCAGCCCGTCGGGAGTGTAGGAAAGCTCGAGGCCGGATACCAAGGCAACTTCTCGAGGGAGAACAGCCCTACGGAGACTTTCGCCGACGAGGCCTGCACAAGCAGCATCGAGAGCCTTTTCAACAGGTTTAAGTACGACAGCGACATCAACGCGCTCTATGCCAATTGGAAGCATACGCTCACTCCAATCTTTGGATACCAGGTGGGCTTGAGGGGCGAATGGTGGCAGGTCAGGACGTCAAGCTACTCGTTCGATCAGGAGTACAACGGAGTGGAGCCAGACAAGTTCAAGAAGAACTACGCCGCGCTTTTCCCGACGGCCTACCTCAGCTTAAAGGTTTCCGAGGCTCAGGAGCTGCAGCTCAACTACACGCGCCGACTTCAAAGGCCGTGGGGCGGGCAGATGAACTCTTTCAAGAACATCTCCGACTCCGCCAACATTTCGTTCGGCAACCCGCTCCTCACGCCCGAGTACACTCACAGCCTCGAGCTCAACTACATAAGGAATTGGGACGACCACACGCTCTCCCTCTCAGCCTACTACCGTCCGTCGTCCGATGTCATACAGCAGGTCTCGTATGTGGAAGGGGGTGTCAGGTTCACTACCAACCAGAATGTGGCGCGCAGCCTCTCGTCGGGTCTTGAGATTGTCGGAAAGAACAGGCTCTGGAAGAGGCTTGACCTCACGACCACGCTGAACGTCTTCTACCATAAGCTCGATGGCGGCGACTTCGAGATGACTACCGACGCGGGCTCGCGGGTGGGCATCCATGTGGACGATGATGACGACTTCTCGTGGAACGTGCGCGAGATGGCCTCTCTGATGCTGCCCAAGGAGTTCACGTTTCAAGCCACTTTCCGCTACGAGGCCCCAACTGTCATCACGCAGGGTGAGCGCAAGGCCTCCCACGTCCTCGACGCGGGTGTGCGAAAGCAGTTCGCGGGCAGGAAGTTCAACCTCGCGCTCAACTGCCGTGACCTGCTCGACAGCCGCGAGTGGCGCACGACGAGCAGCGGAGAGGGCTTCAGTCAGGAGAGCCGCAGCTGGTGGGGCGGACGCCGCTTCATCCTCCAGTTCGCATGGAGCTTTGGTAACATGAATGCCAAGGCCACGGCACCTGGCAGGCAGCCTGCAAGCGGATATGGTGACAATGGCGGGGGCGACGAGTAGCCAGCTTTCCGCCGCCCAAACGACATCCGCCGCCCCCGCCGACACGCGGGGGTGGCTTTTTTTCTCGGCAAGTTCTGCCATGGATGCTCTGTTTGTTTATAAAGCCTCCATGTTTTTACGCAATTTCACTATCTTTGAGAGAAAATAGTCTTACTGCCTATGTTCGTCCTCTCCAGGGCTTTCAATCTTTTCAAGGCTTCTGCTGACGCCGACCTCTCCGAGGCCCCGGCTTTCAAGGCGGCGTTCTCCAACGTCGTCAACCTGCTCATGCTTGCGCAGAGTCTCGTCTTGGGGTTGCGGACGCTCGTGAGCGAGGTCCCTGTGCTGTCGTGCATCAACCTTGTCTTCTCGCTCTTCTTCATAACGTATTTCGT
>CAKVCS010000173.1 GCA_934725785.1 uncultured Bacteroidales bacterium
TCCAGGAGGTGAGCTCCGTCACGCTGCCCGGCGGCGTCGAGATTACGGAGGGGCTTAGCTCGGATCCCGATGGCGAGTGGTTCAGCTTCGTGATGCCCGAGGGTGTCACCGAGAGCGGCAACGTCTCTTTCGTCTGCGCCAACGGCACGGGCAAGACTCCCGGCTACTTCAACTTCAAGGCCGGCCTCATCCTCAATTTCGACGGTGTCGGCACCCAGGGTTTCTGGGGCAGCTCCAACAAGGATGACGATGGCAACATCAAGCCTGGCGTCTCAATGATCTACGACACGGATCTTGTTGACGACCCCGCAGGCACTGGCCGAGGCAAGTGTGTGCCAATAGTCCCGCGGCGTCTTCTCGATGAGGGCGTATCTTCGGGCAAACCGCGTGTGTCGGAGTGCTGGACGGCTGGCAACGATGACGCTGCCGACGACTGGAGCCGCATGCTCGACGCCATCCCGGCCGAGACGCCGACAACCGACATCGCCTTGCAGTTCGACGTCTACTGCCCAGAGGCCTGGCCCGGCACGGGATATGTCCAGGTCAATCTCATAAACAACTACAACTTTGCGGGTATTGGCACTGATGACGACAACCAGAAGAACATGGTGGCTTTCTTCGTACCCTGGATTGAGGATGGGGCCGTCGCTCCTTATCAGACTGAGGGATGGCGCACCGTCACTATACCGTTCGCGAGCGTAACGTCAGAGGATTCCAAGCCGTCCGTCTCTGGCGTGTTCGGAGGGTTCTACGACAAGACTTTCCAAGACGTGATTGACGCGCGCAACTCGGCCTCTTACCGCAACTTCGGGATGGGCTTCGTGAACACCGACTTCACTTACGATGGCGTAGAGGTAGTCTCTGAGAAGTTCACCGGCCCGAGCGTCTATCTCGACAACTGGCGCATCGTCCCCATCAAGGGAGTAACCATCTCCGACTACCCCGAGGATGACGAGGAGTAGGCGAGACTGAACACTAACACCTATACCGATTAACGTTATGAAAAATAAAGGCATAATACTCCCAGTTCTCGCCCTCGCCGCACTCTCGGCCGCGTGCGATGACGACAAGATGGAGTGGGGCACGCCCGAAGGGCAGAACCCCATATCTGGCGCGGGGGCGATTCCCCTCGCCATTCAGGAGCAGATTAACAATTATGACTACATAAAGAACTACGTAAGCCAGTATCAGTCGCGCGTAGGTTCGCAGTTTGTCTTAGGTCTTGGCCTCGGCGCGGCCAGTTATCTGGACGACGCCACGTATAAGCGCGTGGCGGACGGGAACTTCCAAATGTACACCACTGGCAACGCCATGAAGCAGGGGGTCATGGTCAAGAATGACGGCTCGATAGACTTCAGCACCGTCGACAAGTTTCTCGCCGCCATTCCCGCCGACGCCAAGGTCTACGGCCATAACTTCATCTGGCATACCCAGCAAAACCAGAACTACCTCAAGAGCCTCATAGCGCCCAAGATGGTTGTGGAGGCTGACGGCGACATAGCCAACGTCCTCGTTGGCGACGCGTCGAACTTCGATGGCGGTACCACAGGCGGCTGGGGAAGCTGGGGTGACAATAAGAAGTCCGCGGAGGTCCTCCAAGAGGGGGCGGACAAGTCTTACTGCCTGGTTCTGACCAATACTGGCGACGGCAGCTTTTGGCAGGCTCAGTGTGGATACACTTTGAATGAGCCGCTGGAGGTCGGCAAAACCTACGTCATCAAGTTCAAGGCCAAGTCTTCGAGTGATGCTGGCGCCCTCCAGTTCCAGTACCAGAATTCCACAACGTATGGGAGCCAGGGCGGCTATCATGAGTTCCAAACCGTCACGACAGAGTGGGATGACTTTATGTTTGAGTTCTCTGTCAGCGATTATGACGACGTGGATCGCGTTTTGCTCAACTACGGAAAAGCCGGCGGCTCCTATTGGATCGACGACATAGAGTTTGGCGAGAAACTTGAGGAGTCCGACCCTATGGTCAACGTACTTGCCGGAGACGCCTCTAATTTTGATGGCGGTACCAAAGGCGGCTGGTCATCTTGGGGATCCAATATGGACTCCGTCTCCGTCGTGTCCGGTGCCGGCCCAGATGGCTCTGCGGCAATGATTATGGTCAACAAGGGCGACAACGATGCGTGGAATGCCCAGTTCGCTTACACATTCAGCGAGCCTCTCGATTCCGCGAAGACATACATAATCGCCTTCAAGGCGAAGTCAAGCGTCGCATCCGGCCATCTTCAGTTCCAATATCAGAATTCCAAGACATACGGAAGTCAGGGTGCGTACACCGATTTCTCAGTTACCAACGAGTGGCTCGACTTCCAGTGTGAGTTCAAGCCAAAGTATGACGACGTTGACCGTATCATGCTTAACTACGGAAAGGTCGGCGGCTCTTACTGGATTGACGACATCAAATTTGGAGAGAAGATAGGGTCAACCAACAAGGCCACCAAGATCTACTACGTCCTCAAGACCCCCGAGGAGAAGTATGAGGCTCTGGATGGCGCCATGGAGGCCTGGGTTAAGGGCATGTTTGAGCATATCAAAGGCGACAATCGCTTCGTGGCGTGGGATGTCATCAACGAGGCCATCAACGACGGAGGCGGCCGACGCGGCATAAACGGGGTCTTTGGCGGCACGTGGACGGAGGACGACGTGACATACCGCGACGAGGAGCCTGTAGAGACCGAGGCTGATGGCCTGAAGCTCAACTGGTCGACCTCCACAGGCAACCAGCACTTCTACTGGGGCTATTACATGGGTATGGACTATGCCGTCAAGGCATTCCAATACGCCCGCAAGTATGCCGATGAGAACGGGCTGTCCGGCCTCAAGCTCTTCTATAACGACTATAACCTTGAGACCAACCCGACCAAGCTGGACGAGGTCATCTCCTTCGTCAACGACATCGACGCTGGCAACGGAGGGGCCATTGTCGACGGAATCGGCACACAGATGCACGTCCAGAGCGGCATAGCGCGCGCTGACATAGACAATATGTTCAAGAAGCTGGCCGCCACGGGCAAGCTGATACGCGTGACCGAGCTCGACGTGGCCACGGGCAGCTCCGCGCCAAGCTCGGCGCAGCTCGAGCAGCAGGCCAAGACTTATCAGGACATCTTCGAGAGCTATATAGAGAACGTCCCCGAGGCTCAGCGCAGCGGCATCACCATCTGGACTCTCTCCGACGCTGCCGAGGAGCATGAGTATTGGCTCAATGGCGACGCCCCCAACCTCTTCGACGCCAACCTCGCGCGCACGTGGGCCTACAAGGGTGTCTG
>CAKVCS010000174.1 GCA_934725785.1 uncultured Bacteroidales bacterium
GATTAAGGCCGTCAAGTGACGCCCTGGCCCAAACCAGTATTCCCAACAACCAAAGAACCCATGACGCAGGACATTCAACGCCAGATAGACCAGTGGCACGAGCAGATTGACGGCAAGACGCCCGAGGAGGTGATCAACTTCTTCGGCACGCTCTTCAAGGGCGAGATAGCCCTCTCGTCGAGCCTCAGCTACGAGGATCAGGCTCTCACGCATATCATTGCCTCCTCCGACCAGGCCAGGGCGGACTATCGCATCTTCACCCTCGACACAGGGCGCCTCTTTCCCGAGACCTATCAGCTCATTGACCGCACGAACATGACGTACGGCATCAACATAGAGGTCTTTTTCCCGGACTATGCCGAGGTGCAGCGCATGGTGCGCGAGGAGGGCATAAACCTGTTCTACAACAGCCTTGAGAGCCGCCACCGTTGCTGCCAGATTCGCAAGCTCGAGCCTCTCCACAGGGCCTTCAAGGGGCTCAGGGCGTGGGTCTGCGGCCTGCGCCGAAGCCAGTCTGCCACCAGAAGCGACATGCGCATGGTCGAGTGGGACGAGAAGAACGGCCTCTTCAAGATCAACCCGCTCATTGACTGGAGCGAGGAGGAGACCATTGCCTATGTCAAGAAAAACGGAGTGCCATACAACCCGTTGCACGACAAGGGTTTCCCCAGCATCGGGTGCCAACCCTGCACCTTGGCCAGTCGCCCGGGCGAGGATGTCCGCGCGGGGCGGTGGTGGTGGGAGAGTCCAGAGCACCGCGAGTGCGGCCTCCACGTTGACAAGTGAAGCCACAATAACAATAGCCCCCGGCCGATGAGATGCATCGGTCGGGGGCTCTGTTTTTCGCTCTTCCGCGCCATGCGGCGCGAACAGTGGCCGTGCGCCTTATGCGTCCAGCGTCTTCTCCTGGTTGATGAGCGGGTTGGCGTACGCGTTCAGCATCTGGGTCAAGACGTAGTCGTGATCCGCGCCCCCGATGGCGGCTATCTTCTTGTCGGCGTAGGCCATGAACTCGTCCCTCTGGGCTGCCGTGTAGTGGCTGGCGCGCTTGTCTGTGCGCTCTATGGTGTCGAGGGCAATGTAGTTGTCGGCGTTGAGGTGGTAGTTGGCGTAAATCTGCTTGTCTATCATTTCGGCTATTGCCGCAATCTGGTCGTTCTTTGGCAGGTTGGCTATGGTGTCGAGACTGCTGTTTATGGGCTTGCCGAACGCGAAGTGCACGTGTCCCTTTCGTCCGTTCAGCCCCGTGGCCATGTGTGTCAGGTCCTCGTTCTTGCTCTTCTTGTAGTCCGGCTGGTCGCGCTTCTGCTGATACTGGTAGCCCTTGAGGGCGTCGCACGGGTCATATTCGTATGTTATGGCCACGGGCACTATGTTCAGCTCCTCAAAGTTCTTCCTCAAGTCCCTGCCGCCGCTCAGGTTGAGCATCTTCAGCACTGCGCCTTGCGTCTTGTCGTTGCCGTCTTTCGAGCGTCCCTCGCGCTGCGCTATCCAAATGTTCTGCCGCCCGCTCACGATGCGGTCGCGTATGTAGGCTGAGAGGTCCTGCGACGCCTCCATCTGCTGCCTCACGGGCAGGCCGCGCTTCACGACGAACGACTTGTTCAGCTTCACGAGGTCCACTATCCACTCATATATGAGCAGGTTGCTGCCTATGGCTATCTCGGTCGTGTTGAACCCGGCCTCGTCGAGCTTCACGTTCATGAAGGCCGAGTCGAGTATTATGTCCCTGTGGTTGGACATGAATATGTAGCCGCCTTTGGGGTCGAGATTCTCAAGTCCGCTCGCCGTCACCCCGTCCGTCGTGTTTTTTATCAGCCCGTTGAGGTAGGGGATGATGAACTCGTGTTGGAAGCCGCTTATCGAGCGCAGGCTCTTGAGCTTGGCCACGATGGCGTCGGTCGGGACGCCGGGTATTATGCGCCCCAGTATGTTAATGAAATATGGGACCTCGCACAGGCTGCCTATGACTCCCTCCACCTCGCTGTCGCGGAAGGGCCGTATGTCGTCAAATTTTGGGTTGTCTGCCATGATGATTTGTTTGTTGCCGCGAAGATAGCGTCTTTTTCAGTTACGATTGCCCGGTGGCGGGCCTTATCGCCTCGCGGGCGCCCCTTGTGGCTGTTTGTGGTAATATGTTGTGGTCGTTTGCGTCAGCTCGCCGTTCGCGTACGTCTTTTCCGTTTTGGTCATTTCTCCATATTCTGTGGTCGTCACGCTTGTCACTTCGCGCGACTTCTGATCCGCGTCGCTCGTCACGGTCTCTGCGCGGCGCAGGTTGCCTGCCGAGTCGTAGTCATACGTGGTCGTCACGGTCACCTCGTCCGCCGTCTCTGTTTTTCGCAGTGTCTCGCCCCGTGGCCCGTAGTCATATCTCTCCTCGCTCATTGTCAACCATCGCCCGTCAACGTGAAGGCGGAACGCCGCCCGCGTCTTCAGGCTGTCGGCGTAGTCGAATGTCTGCTCCGTGGTCGGGAGCCATTCGTCACCCTCGTGCGCGCGCTGGTATCGCGTCACTTTTGTTTCGCGGCCTCTCCCGTCGCGGGTTGAGGTCACCTTTGTCTGCGGGCCGTCGTCGGCTGCCGACTCGCTCGCTATGGCGTTGCCCTCCTCGTCGAGTGTCAGCCTCGTCAGCCTCCGCGTCTCGCGTCCGTCGGTTGTCGCCACGGCGAGGATTTCGGTGGTTTGCCCGTCGGGGTCGGCGGTATATGTTATCACCTCGTCAAAGTGCGGGGTCGTGACGCGCTCGCGCGTCACTTTGCCGTCTATGCCGAACGTGGTGGTGCGCAGCGTCGTCTCGCCGCCTGTGCGGTACCACGCGAGGGTGTCGCGCCCCTCGTCGTCGCGCGCGAACGCCGCCCGGCTCACCACTGTGCCGCCCGGGTTGGTCGTCACGATGCTGTCCACCCAGAGGCCGCCCTCGTCAAAATATGACGCCCGCTCCGTGGAGCACGACACGGTGATGGCGCACAGGGCCGTGGCCGCAATGGGGTGTTTTGATAGTAACATCGGGCTGTTTTGTTTTCAAGCTATAATTGCCAAAGTGTAAAAATAGAGAAAAAACATTAAGTTTGTCGTTAGTAGTATACGCTTAAATATGAAAGTCAACTTCCGTAGATGCGCTGCCGCGGCCTGTGCCGTCGTTGCGGCCGCTTTGCCCTCTTTCGCCAATGATGGCGGGTCATACGTGCCGCAAGATTACGTCTGGACGTCGCAGAGCAAGAATTCGTCCGAGTCCATGCCCGTCGGTGGCTACGACATTGGGA
>CAKVCS010000175.1 GCA_934725785.1 uncultured Bacteroidales bacterium
CCTCATTGCCGAGCTCGGCGACTGCTACTACGTCGACGTCAACGGCGACGGCGTCATAACTGAGGACGACCGCGACTTCATCGGCGACGGCATGCCCAAGGTGAACTTCGGCCTCAACGCCCGTGTCGAGTACAAGGGCTTCGACCTCTCCGTCTCCACATACGGCGCGGCGGGCTTCAAGGCTCTCGACTATCTCGACGTGGCCCTCCACAGCACCACGGGCCTCACGAACAAGAGCGTCGACATGCTCGACAGCTGGACCCCCACCAACGTTGGCGCCAGCCAGCCCCGAGTTCTCTACACCGGCGACAAGAAGACCATCGGAAACGACTACTTCAGCGACCGCTTCCTCCAGAACGGGTCTTACCTCAAGATCGCCAACATTGAGCTCGGCTACAACTTCAAGGATGAGTGGTTCAACGGCATCTTCTCGGACGTCCGCCTCTACGTCTCTGCTCAGAACGTCCACAGCTTCACCAAGTACAAGGGCTATAACGTCGACTTCGCCGGAGGCACCTTTACGCCAGGCTACAACTACTGCTCGTTCCCGACGCCGCGCACCGTCATGGCTGGCCTGCATTTCACGTTCTAACATGACTTGCTGACCAACACAGAGATATCTTCCTTCTCATTTTATTAACGACAAGAATATGAAAACAAGATATATAGCTGTCGCGGCGCTTATGGCGGGGATGTCATTCGCATCCTGTGTCGATGAGCTCGACGTGACTAACCCCAATACCCAGACTACTGCCGACTTCGGCAATGACGAGTCTTCGCTCCAAGAGGCCATAATTGCTTGCTACAACCGAATCCGACTTGAGGGTACTTTTGCCCGCGTCGGCTACACCCTCGACGCCGTCCGCGCCGATGAGGTCTACAGCACCAGTCAGATATGGTATCTGCCTTATGACGCCCTTAATGTCTCAACAACCGACGAGATTGGCAATCAGTGGATCTGGCGCGACTGCTACCATGTGGTCAACCGCACCAACTTTGTCCTCCAGCAGGTCGAGAAGGTGGCGCTCAGCCAAGACGCCTACAACAAGATCAAGGGCCAGGCGCTCTTCCTCCGCAGCCTCGCTTATTACACTCTCGCCACATACTACCACGAGTGCAGCCTCATAACAGACTACTCGTCATACTCCGACATCAACACCATGTACGCCTCGCTCAACACGTATGACGAGGTCCTTGACAAGGTCGAGGCCGACCTGAAGGAGGCGATGGCCATCCTGCCGAGTCGCGACTCTGGCGGCGAGTTCGCCAAAGGGCGAGCCACTTGCGGAGCAGCCGCCGGCTATTATGCCCGCACGCTCATGCTCCGCCACAAGTACTCCGACGCCTACACTGTCCTCAAGGACATCATAGCCGGCACGTATGGCACCTACGCCCTTACTGCCGATTATGGCGACAATTTCCGCGAGGGAAAGGCCTACGAGAATAACTCCGAGAGCCTCTTCGAGGTGCAGTATATGGACTATGGCACTGCTGGCGTCGACGAGGAGTGGACTCCCGTGAACATATCCAAGGAGGCCACGCAGGGGCATGCCGTTGAGAGCAACTACGGCCCCGCCGCCTTCGGTTCTTGGGCCGACCTCGGCGCATCGCCATGGCTCTACAACCTCTATAAGGCCGAGAAGTGCACCGACGGGCGACTTGACCCGCGCCTCTATTGGACCATCTGCTCCTATGAGGCTGAGTATGACAACTACACGGGCAATACGACCGCAGCCTACCCGGGCGGCGACCCGCGCGCCAACGTGTTGTATCAGACCCCTGTGACCGATGAGAGCGTATGCCGCTCCAACTCCGCGAACGGCGGCCTTGCCATAGCCAAGTGGACCTACGCCCGCCAGAGCGTCATCTCGACCATAACAACCGGTCTGCACAACGGCATAAACCTCCGCCTCATGCGTTACTCCGATGTCCTCCTCCGCGCCGCAGAGTGCGAGAACGAGCTCAACGGGCCGACGCAAACGGCCATAGACTACATCAACCAGGTGCGCCGCCGCGTGGCCCTGCCGGACCTCGCTCTTGCCGATTTCCCGTCGGCCGACGACCTCTTTGAGCAAATCGCCAATGTCGAGAGGCCCAAGGAGTTCGGATGCGAGAATGGACGAGGCATTGACCTCAACAGGTGGGGCTTCTACTATGACGACGCTCGCAAGCTGCAGCTCAAGCAGCATATGGCGTATAAGCTGAGCGACAATGTGGCCGACGCTAAGCTCGACATCAAGCTCGACGAGATTGGCGACAATAACATCACGAGCTCTATGGTCACATACACCAAGGGCCGCGAGTACTTCCCGCTCGCCCAGAGCCTCCTCGACGCCAACCCGCACCTGACGGGCAACTGCTCATACAAGGGCGAGCAGCCCGAGTTCGGATATAGCGTACACCCCGTGGCAGATCTCGCAAAGTAGAGCTATTTTGACATAAAAGCCGTCCCCCGCCCCGCGGGGTGAAGGGGCGGCTCTCTTTTGAAACATTTTTACGGAATAATTACTATGAACAACATACAGAAAGGGCTTCTCGCCATCATGGCGGGTTCGCTGGCCTCCGCGGCCTTCATCGGCTGCGACGAGGATGATACTTTCGACATCAACTCGCCCGGATGGTTGTCCGAGAAGGTCGACTCTATCGCCAACTCCAAGGCCAACGGCTCAGACGGCGACACCACCGTCATCGAGCTCAGCAACACCACTGTCGGCGCGACAGACAACACGTCTGGTTGGTGGACGGTTTTCTCTGACGCTATTGGAATTCCGAGCGGAAAGAAGCTCACGCTTGAATTCGACAACTACGGGACTGGCGAAAACAACTGGAACAACTGGAACGTCTGCTTGGCGAATAATAAGTCGCGCGAGGCGGAGGCTTACAAGGAATATTTCGTCCTCCGCTCCGACGCATACGGCTGGGTCGGCACAATGGGCGATGAGGGCTACGCCTACGAGGCTGCCAACATATCCACAAACTATGCCGAGGTCGCTGCGGCGGCCGGTGTAGAGGATCAGTGGGCCATCTTCCGCGAGAAGATGCAGGGTGCGCATACCGTCATGGAGATCCAGCACGTCGCCGCCGGCTACGTATACCTTACAGCGACCATGACGGCGGCCGACGGCACAGTCCTCACAGAGTCTTACAACCAGACGTGCTCAGCGGCCGAGGACATATACGCGTTCCTCGTGTGCGATGGCAGCCACTTCGAGAACATGACGGCCGTCCTCACGCCCGCAACCATAGTAATCTCCG
>CAKVCS010000176.1 GCA_934725785.1 uncultured Bacteroidales bacterium
CCGTCATCATGGCATATGAGATTATTATGACGACATCTCCGACCGCGACCTTGCGCGCCGCGGCCCCGTTGAGGCATATGACCCCGGAGCCGCGCTCGCCGGGGATGGCGTAGGTCTCGAGCCTCTCGCCGTTGTTATTGTTCACGACCTGGACTTTCTCGTTGCGCAAGATGCCCGCGGCATCCATAAGATCCTCGTCTATGGTGATGCTCCCGACGTAGTTGAGGTCGCTCTGCGTGACCGACACGTCGTGTATCTTGGACTTCATCAGTGTGACGAACATGGCTCTCCTGATAGTGTGTTATTATGTTACCTGAGCGAAATGTTGTCTATGAGGCGGACGTTGCCGGCCTGAACCGTGATGCAGCCGTGGGGCGCGTCGGACTCGTCCCACGAGGCAATGTCCTGCAGAGTGAGGGAGTCGACAATCTCGTAGTACTCCACGTCGAGGAGCGGGTTGTCGTTCACCTTGTCGACCGTCCACTTGACCAGCTCGGCGGGCGTGAGCTTACCTACGAGACCCCTCGACTGCTCGAGGACCTCGTGGATGTGAGGCGCGGCGGCCCTGTGCTCGGGCGTGAGAAGGGTGTTGCGGCTGGAGACGGCGAGACCGTCGGGCTCTCGGACGATGGGGCATGAGACTATGTCGAGCTTGAAGTCGCAAACCTCGACCATCCTTTTGATGACCGCAATCTGCTGGAAATCCTTCTCGCCGAAGTAAGCCCTGTCTGGCGAGACGTAGGCGAAGAGCTTCGAGACTATCTGGCATACACCGTTGAAGTGGCCCGGGCGGTGAGCGCCCTCCATGACCTCGGCCACCGCCCCGAGCGAGAAGACGCGCGTGTCGGGCTTGGGGTAGACCTCCTCGGCAGTTGGGGCGAAGACCACGGCGGCCTTGGTGTTGGCTTCGAGGAGCCTCACGTCGGCATCGAGCGTGCGCGGGTAAGTACGCAAGTCCTCGGGGTTGTTAAATTGCGTAGGGTTGACGAAGACGCTCACCACGACAAAACCATTCTCGGCGCAAGCCCTGTTGACGAGCGAGAGGTGGCCGACGTGGAGCGCGCCCATTGTTGGCACGAGGCCGACAGAGAGTCCGGCCTTGCGGGCATCCGCCACGCGGGCTTTGAGACCCGCGACTGTGCTGATGACTTCCATTATTGTGTGCTTAAAAGGTTTAGTTGGCTTGCCTTGTGGCCGGACAGCGCATTTGCCGCGGGCCAGGCAATCGGGCGCAAAGTTACTTGACAATTGCAAATTGTCAATTGCAAATGGCAATTTTCTTGTTTTGTCGGCGGAGTTGGCTGCCGAGCCTTATAAGCGATGTCGGCAAATGGATAAACGAAGAGCCCCCGACACCCGCAACCGGGCATCGGGGGCTGGATTTGCTTTCACTCGAGCTATGCCGCTTGGGCTCAGCTTATTGGAGGACGAAGTTGATTGGCACCGTGTAAGACACGCGTACGGCCTTACCGCGCTGCTTGCCAGGCGTCCACTTAGGCATGGACTTGACGACTCGGACAGCCTCCTTGTCGAGGTTCGGGTCGAAAGGACGAGCCACCTCAACGTTTGTCACGGAGCCATCGGGCGCGATGACGAACCTGACGAAGACGCGCCCCTGTATGCCGTTCTCCTGCGCGATGACAGGATACTTGACGGACTGGGCGAGGAACTTGCGTAGCTCAGCGTCGCCACCGGGGAAGACAGGCATCTGCTCAACGATAAGGAAGACCTCCTGCTCGGCAGGCTCCTCCTCCTCCACGACCTCAGCCTCGACCTCGCGGATCTCCACCTCGGCGTCCTCATCCATCTCGGAGTTGAAATCGAAGTCCTCGGCAACCTCGGTGTTATCGTCAACGATGTTGAGAGACTCCGCCACTGGTGGTGGTGGCGGTGGTGGTGGTGGCGGTTTGACCTGATCCTGCGTTGTTACAGGAATCATCTCCTCCTCGACCACCTCCTGCTGCTGAACCTCGAGGTTCTGAATGGTAACATCTTGCGAAGTCCACTCAAAGGCAGCCAGAGTTATGCCGAGGGCCACAGCCAGACCAATCTCGGTGAAGAGAATCTTCTTGTTCTCCAAGTCGGCCTTAGGTGTTTTTTTGGCTTCCATAAGGTGTGTTAAACTATACTAAACAATCAAGCAATGCGACAATCCCGGGGCAGACCTTGAGGAATGCGTCCGAAATCGAGTGCCAAGATAGCAAATAAATCAGCGCGAACGTATGTTGGGAGCCGATTTTTTTCTTTTTCATCACACAAAGAGACATAAGGAGTGCGAAGGTGACTATATTCGCAGATAAATGTTAAAATGGCGGGAAGCCGCCGCATCCACAAAAAGAACAACCACAAAAAAAGAGAACCATGAGAAAAGGCCTTACAACCCTGGCCATGATCGGGGTGGCCGCGGCCCTCGCGTGCTGCGATGCTCCCACGGCGAAGAAGAAGAACATCTACATGATTGGAGACTCCACCATGGCCAACAAGCCACTGGAGAAAGGCAACCAGGAGCGCGGGTGGGGGCAGATGCTGCCCCTCTGCTTCGACAGCACCGTGACCATACACAACCACGCGGTGAACGGACGATCGACCAAAAGCTTCAAAGACCAGGGCCGATGGGCCGAGGTGAGGGACTCCCTCACGGCGGGCGACTACGTCATAATCCAATTCGGCCACAACGACGAGAAGGCCGACACAGCGCGCCACACCGACCCGTGGGGCGACTACATAGGCAACCTTAGGGCATTCGCCCGCGAGGCGAAAGAGAAAGGGGCGACACCTATCATATGCAACTCGATAGTCAGGCGCAACTTCGCCGCCGCGGCCGACGCCGTGGGACAGGACGACAAGGCGGGACAGACGGAACTGCTCGAGGCCGAGGGCGACAGCCTGATTGAGACCCACGGGGAGTATCTGGCCGCCGCGCGCAAGGCTGCCGAAGAAGAGGGCGCAATATTCATAGACCTCAACAAGATGACGCACGACATGGTTCAGTCCTACGGCCCCATAAAAAGCCGCGAGCTGTACGTGTGGGCTGAGCCGGGCACCGTCGAGGCCTACCCCGACGGGAAAAAGGACAACACACACCTTAACGTCGACGGAGCGACAAAAGTGGCAATGATGGCTGCCAAGGAAATCGGCAGCATGATACCGGAACTCGGATCCGCGCTCAAGGCCGAGTAGCCCACGCAGGAACGCGCGCCGAGCCCCGCCCTCCTCACCCCCGCAGCACACAGCCGGGGCGAGGGGT
>CAKVCS010000177.1 GCA_934725785.1 uncultured Bacteroidales bacterium
CGTCAAGAGCATAGGGTTGCTGTGTTTCTTCTGCCACAAGTCCGTTGTGCCGGATACATCTGATTACCTTACGTCCGTCGTCATCTCGGAAGGCGTTGAAAGCGTGGGCGATTATGCCTTTATGGGGAATAATATCACGTCGCTGTCACTACCGTCATCTTTAAGGTCTATTGGTCAAGATGCTTTCCGCCTCGCTTGCTCTTTGCCTCAGCTTGCCCTGCCCAGCTCGGTTGAGTATTTGGGAACTGGTGCTTTTTTCGGGTGCCATATACGTTCTCTGACGCTCTCTCCAAAAACAGAAGTTATCCCGAGTGAGTGCTTTGCTGGCAATCTTCTGGAATGTGTAAACATCCCGGACGGTGTAAGGCGGATTGCCACCCACGCCTTTCATTCTAACAGGATAAAGACTATTTCTATCCCGGCAAGTGTCTCTTATCTATCCGGCTTCCAGCTGAATCAAATCGAGTCTATAGATATACCGGGCACCGTCTCCGCCATTGGCTCGTATGCCTTCGCCGACAATCCTCTCACTTCTGTCAATATCTGCCAAGGCGTAGATTCCATCCTCAACGGGGCCTTTACTGATACTACCGTTGACGGCATATTGTCTGATGTCGTCCTGCTTCAATCCATCTCAATCCCGTCGTCTGTGGTTTATATTGGCGTTAAGGCTTTCGCCCACGTCCATGCGCTCCAGTCCGCCACTTTCTCCGATGGTCTTAGGTGCATAGATTCCATGGCGTTTATGCATTGCGGTTTTTCGTCGGTCTCTTTGCCGCCGTCTCTCAGCGTTGTCGGTTCCGGTGCTTTTGCCTTGTGCACCTCGCTTGCGCATGTCGACTTCACTGAGGGACTTGTTGAAATTTGTGGAGACGCTTTTAAATTGGCGAACCTCTCCGAAGTCTCGTTACCGAATAGCCTTATGAAAATCGGGGCTAACGCCTTCCATTTCGCCTCCGATGGTTTCATCGCGCTTCCGTCGTGCGGCGGACGCAAGACGTGGAGTGCGTTCGACGGCGAGAATCTTGTTACAGACGCTGCGGAGAGCATAAATGGCAAAGTCGGACCCAGTGCCTCATACTCCTATGTGGCCACGCTTGCTGGCAATGTCGAGTCCGTAGCTTCCGTGTCCGTGTCTTCTGCGCCTGGTGGCGTGTTCGACTTGACCGGCAGGCGGTTGGAGCGTCGTCCTTCTCTCGGCTTTCTGGGGCGTATGGGACGACGCGGTGATGTGGTCGTTGTGAGATGACCATAGTATGCCGACATCATTCTTATGTCTATGTCTGCTATTGCGAATGATATAAGCCTTCTGTCTACGAGATTACTTCTTGGGGCGATTTTTCTTCTCTTCTCCTCTACAGTTTCCTTATCGCAGCCCTCAGCAACTCCTTGTTTTTATGACGGCTGAGGGGGAAAAGTGATAGAGGACGGCGTTTCGCAAGATTATATTGTTCATTCGTGTCGTCTCTTGGACTTTTCCGAACGCAAAATTTGCAATATGAAATGGTGGGTCTGTGTCAGCTCTTGGCTTTCGGCCAAGCAAGTCCAGACTTCTGCGTTTTCGTAAACGCCTTGTTTCCTTTCGTTTGCTATTGATTTTTATAGTTGAATATCATAACTTTGCGCCGAAATTTGTGCGGATTGGTGTGCGCTCTCTGTGTCGCACCTTTCGTAAAGTGTTGATTATTTATTAGTTAAAAACAAAAATGCCAACAATTCAGCAACTCGTCCGCAAGGGACGTGCCGAGATTAAGGTGAACAGCAAGTCTCCGGCACTCGACTCTTGCCCCCAGCGTCGCGGCGTGTGCGTGCGTGTCTACACCACCACCCCCAAGAAGCCTAACTCCGCAATGCGTAAGGTAGCGCGTGTCCGCCTCACCAACGGTAAGGAGGTCAACGCCTACATCCCTGGCGAGGGCCACAACCTCCAGGAGCACTCCATCGTCCTCGTCCGCGGTGGCCGTGTAAAGGATCTCCCTGGCGTGCGTTACCACCTCGTCCGCGGCACTCTCGACGCCTCTGGTGTCGACGGCCGCAACCAGCGTCGCTCAAAGTACGGCGCTAAGCGTCCTAAGGCAGGCAAGGCCGCCGCGGGTGCTAAGAAAAAGTAGTCCAAGGCCGCTACTCCTGAAAGGCCTTATCCCGATTTAAATAAACAAGCCAGTCTTCTGTTTGTTAGTTGTTGCTTACGGTTGAGTAAAAAGGCGAAAGCGCCTCTTGAAGACATCCTTTAATTGACAGCTGATAAAGAAGCTGATAAACAGACTGTAATAAAATGCGTAAGTCTAAGCCAAAGAAGAGAATCCTTCTCCCTGATCCAAAGTTCGGCGACACCCTCGTAACCCAGTTCGTCAATAACCTCATGTACGACGGTAAGAAGTCCACCGCTTTCGGCATCTTCTACAACGCCATCGACGCCATCGCGCCCAAGGCTGAGAAGGAGGGCAAGCAGCCCCTCGAGTTCTTCAAGAAGGCTCTCGAGAACATCACCCCTATGGTCGAGGTTAAGAGCCGCCGCGTTGGTGGCGCCACTTTCCAGGTACCTACTGAGATCCGCCCCGACCGCAAGGTGACCCTCTCTATCAAGAACATGATCCTCTACGCTCGCAAGCGCAGCGGACACTCAATGGCTGAGAAACTGGCAGCCGAGATTGTTTCGGCATACAACCTCGAGGGCGGCGCCTTCAAGCGCAAGGAGGATATGCACAAGATGGCCGAGGCCAACCGTGCTTTCGCCCACTTCCGTTTCTAACTAATAAATAAAGCCAATTTCAATGTCTGACCTTAAATACACGCGCAACATCGGCATCATGGCCCACATCGATGCCGGCAAGACGACCACCACCGAGCGTATCCTCTTCTACACGGGTATCACTCACAAGATCGGCGAGGTCCATGATGGCGCTGCGACAATGGACTGGATGGTCCAGGAGCAGGAGCGTGGTATCACTATCACCTCCGCTGCCGTTACGGCAAACTGGAAGTACAACAACCAGGCCTACAAGATCAACATCATTGACACCCCGGGCCACGTCGACTTCACTGTCGAGGTCGAGCGT
This sequence comes from uncultured Bacteroidales bacterium, assembly GCA_934725785.1. GTDB lineage: Bacteria > Bacteroidota > Bacteroidia > Bacteroidales > Marinilabiliaceae > W3P20-009. Next base: position 3,060 of record CAKVCS010000177.1, read on the forward strand.
TCGCTCCGCATCCTTGACGGCGCTGTCGCTCTCTTCTGCGCAGTAGGCGGTGTTCAGCCCCAGTCTGAGACCGTATGGCATCAGGCCACCCGCTACAACGTCCCCCGTATCGCGTTTGTCAACAAGATGGACCGCTCCGGAGCCAACTTCTTCGATGTTGTCCGCCAGATCCGCGAGGTCCTTAAG
>CAKVCS010000178.1 GCA_934725785.1 uncultured Bacteroidales bacterium
AACATCCGCTCCGCCCGCACGGAGACGCGCCATCTCCTGCGCCCCGATTAATAATGGTGAGACACAAGCATCTACAGACGAGCCGACCCTACCGGCCTCCATGTCGAGGACCCTCTGGCTGGCAGCTGCCGCTGAGTTGCTAACTATGGCATCCACCCCACCCCATTTTTCTGACCAATGACGTATAAACGCACAACAGGAGTCAGCAACGGACGCATCGGCACATGCGAACTCGGCACCTGTCCTGAGCGCGACCTCCCTGCCCCTCGCTTCGTCGACATCGCAGAAAGCCACCTTGTGAGCAGCCACACGGAGCGACTTGACAACAACAGCCCCCACGGAGTCGGCACCGCGCAAGACAAGGACGCGCCTTGGCTTAACAGCCTGCCGCCTCACCCGCTGAGACTTGTATGGCGCATTGAGGTGTTCCTCGAACTTTCGCTCCAGATAGTTGTCTGCCATTGCGACTATGGGTTACTCAATATCGATAATCTTGTCTATCTTCATGAGAGAAAGCAGTTTGCGCACCTCAGGCTGCACGTTGCGAAGGATAAACGCACGGTTCTGCTCTCGAGACGACTTGACTCCGCTGATAAGGACGCTGACGCCTGTGGAGTCCATATATTTGATGTTTGAAAGATCGAGGTACACATCGCATGACCCTGCGGAGAACTGGAGAGCGAGCGACTTTTTGAGTTCACCTGCGTTGGTTACCGTAAGACGGTCAACGTCAACAGGCTTCACGACCACACCATCGAGGCCTTTTTTTACATCTATCATGACTACGCGTGTTTGAGTGTATGTTATCTGTTTTTGAGTCTGTGAATGGAGTTATCTAATTGTGGCAAATATCATCCGCCATGCTCCCTCACTTCGATTACAGCCGAGGCAGACTGCCTGACGCAAAAAGCAATCAGTTCATGCAACGATTCTTTCGAGAGGTTTCTTTGCGTCCAACCATCCAAATCGGCCGATATCGCATTGATTTGCCCCTCGTAAAGCGCCCGCCGGCTTGGATTACTATCAAGGCGGGACGAGGCCAGCAGTATCTTTTTGCAGACAATCTCAATCTTCTTGAGCGCATCGGCCATGTCCGTCATGCCCATAGCCAATGCGGTAGACTTGACGGAATGCGCAGTACGGGCCAGAGCCTCCATGTCATCGGCTGCGAGCTGTTCGTCAAGCTCACAGCCAAGCGCCTCCATTTGCTCAACGAAGAGGGACAACAACTCGCGGCGCATGTTTGCGTCGCCAGCACTAGCCTTGTCGACATATTGGAAATCCACCAACGGCATCAGCAAAGGAGGAAATTTATCAGTTGAGCACCTTGAGAAGGACCTGAATCAGCTGCTCTCCTCGCAAATCTTTAGCTATGACCTTGCCCTCGCTATCAACAAGGACAGAGGAGGGAATTGAGTGAACGCCATACAATTGCGCCGCAGAACACTGCCATCCCTTAAGATCGGATATGTGAATCCAATTCAAGCCTAGAGTCTCTATCGCCTTAACCCAGGACTGCCTGTTGCCATCGAGCGAGACTCCGACAACCTCAAACCCTTTGGACTTGAAAAAGTCGTACGCCCTCTTGACAACCGGCATCTCAGCCCTGCAAGGGCCGCACCATGACGCCCAGAAATCGATGAGCGTGGCCTTATTCGCTTTCACGACGTCGGACACCTTGACCATTTTGCCATCCATGTCGGGCAAAGAGAAGTCTATAAAAACGCCGCCCTGCGACAGGCCGCTCCGCCTGCGCTCCGCCTCCAAGTTTGCCATTGTGGCTACGTAGCCTGGCAGCTGCGGGCTGTTCTTGGAGAGCAATGCGGACACCTCGCCCATGTCCTTCTCACCGAGGAGCGAATAATACATGGAGAAAACGAGGTCCGCCACCAGAGTTGACGGGTTGGATTTTATGAAACGGGCGACATTCGCCGCGCGTGCCGCGCTGAGCGAATCTACCATACTTTTACACATGGCGGCGTCGGCGGCCGAGAGACCTCCGCGCTTCGTCGCCTCGACATATGGCAACATCTGAGACGTTATCTCACTGTCTTGCTGGGAGAAGGAGCGCCAAAGGGCATTAGAGACGCTCTTGGGAACCTCCGCCGTACGCTCCGGATCCTTAAACAGCCTCACCCACAAGTCGCCCGGCTCAACAATGACGTCGCTGCCGAATACCGGCCGCCCGCCTTTTACACCCAAGAGGAAGAGCAGGTGAGCGCCGTCAATGTCGCCGCTGAACTCGAATGCGCCATTCCGAAAAACGGCGGTGTCAACTGGAATAAGGCTGCGGCCACTGACCTTGGCGAGGACGATAGTGTCGCCGGCCACGCCCCCGTCAACGGAGCCGCGCACGACATACGGCCTCGCGCCCGCAACGGATGTCTGAGCCGTGGAGGCCAAAGGCTGTATGGAAAAGAGAAATGCAAATAGCGAGCAAAAAAAGAGAATCCGCATCACATGCAATTAAATAACGTGCGAATATATAAAAAAAAAGAGCGAGAAACGCCTTCCACACGACACCACCGGAAAGCAAGCGAACGCTCAATCTCTCACAAACAGCCCACACAAGCGAAGCAAAAATGTCTAAAAAAGCCAGCGGAGAGGGCTGGAGCAAGTCGCCAAAACGCATTTTCCTATGTGGCTTTCCACCTCTTCTGTAGGGAAAAGCAGGATCGCCTGTGCTCAACGAGGTGAGGCACAGACGCTCCTGTCACATTTGTAAGCTCGGCCTTATGGCTTTATCCACTTGACAATGAAGCCGCTTGAGGCGGATGCTAATGTAAGCCACAGTACTGCGGCACACGGAAACTATCTCCGCTCGAGCAGCACGACGGACTCCACGTGGTGTGTGTGGGGGAACATGTCCACGGGTCTAAGCGCCGTCACTTTGTATTGCGCGTCCATCATCTGGATGTCCCTCGCTTGCGTTGCCGAGTTACAGCTGACGTAAACTATCTTTCGAGGAGATGCCTTCAAAATTGTCTCAACCACATCGGGGTGCATGCCGGCACGCGGTGGGTCGACAATCATCACGTCCGGTCGGCCGTGATCGTTGATAAAGTCAAGCGTCAGCACATCCTTCATATCGCCAGCGAAGAACTCCGTATTCTTAATGCCGTTTATCTGCGAATTAACCTTGGCATCCTCTATCGCCTCTGGCACATATTCAATGCCGACAACCTTTCGGGCAGACCCAGCCACATAGTTAGCGATGGTTCCCGTCCCGGTGTAGAGA
>CAKVCS010000179.1 GCA_934725785.1 uncultured Bacteroidales bacterium
GCGGACGAGAACACCGGCTCCACCAGCCGCATGCGCGACGGGTTGGCCCGCCTATGCCCAGACTTGACGGAGGCGGAGAGAACCGACATACTCGAAATGATGGGAGTCTCTGAAGGTCAGATTTAATACTCGGTTAAAGGCTGCATTGCCGGGCACAGGTCCCAAGCTGTCAGCATAACAAAAAAAAGCGGAGGCGCAACCCTCGTTTCGGGCGTGCGCCTCCGCTTTGCATATTTACCGCAACGCAGCCACGAACGGGCGGCGCAACGTGTATCGACTACAAGTTTATGCCGACGGATATGAGATTGTTGATGGTCCTGACCTTATAGTCCCCATCCTTTACGTAGCTGGAGAGGTCGGGCTGGAATGTATAGCCGACGTAGAACTTGTTGATGTTGACGCCTACGCCGAGGTTGAGGCCGAACTGGAAAATCCTCGCATCCATGCCATCCTTGTCGAGCCACTTAAGCTTGTCCTCTTTCTCTTGGTTGCCAATAGTCGTGGTAGTCTTTGTCCGGCCATAGAAGTTGAACTTGAAGTTCGGGCCGAAGAATGGCACGACGCTGATGGGCGAAGACGCGAAGCTGAGCTTATAGGCGGCGTTGACGGGAACCGCAATGTTCATAAAGGTGGTCTTCGACTCCACTGAGCTGCCGGCGTGGTCCCACTCATCCTTGCTGTGGAGCCAAGAGAGGCGTGCGCCAAGGTCGAGGAAGAGGGGCATCTTGCTGGTGATGTTGACACCTTTAATAAAAGCGACAGACGCGCCTTTCTGCTTGTCGGAATCCCAAGAGGAGCCGCCATCCTTCACCTTCATCTTCTGAGCGTCGAAAGAGAGTTCCACGCGTGTCCAACCTTGCGTGTCCTTTGTGAGCTGAGCCGAGGCGTTAGCCGTCATGGCGGCGAAAACGGCGACTGCGATGAACTTGATTGCCTTCATCTGATAACTGTTATTTGTTAGATTTGCCGCGAATATAAACAACGCAAAGGAGTTAGTGTAAACTTATTTGCTAAAAATCAGGCTCAACTTTCTTAGGCTCACTCCCGGCCGCCCGGCAAAAGCGCAAGAGCAGTCCACTGCTAAAGCCACGGCCCGCCTCCCAGCGAGAGGCTCATCGGCCCACATGGTTAAAATTGACAACACATGACCATATGGGGTGAACAAGATGCTCACGCACGAACGGAACGAACACAATATCAACAGATAAGCCGCCTGCGCGCCGCCTCCTGTAACTAATTTTTACATAACTTCGCGGACTAGCCAAGTGGCGGCATCTCAGACAACAAGAGCGTTGCCCGGGAGTCGGCCATCCCCCAAAAGCTAAAAGAAAAATTAACCAACTAACAAAAACAACCTAAATGCAGAGACAAGCATTCCATACGCTGCTGGCCGCGACATGTGTGGCGGGGCTGTTGGCGCTGAACCCGCTGGAAGCCTCGGCACAGACGGCGGGCCGAGTCGTCTCGGGCCGCGTGACGGACGTTTTCGGCGAACCCCTGCCAGGCGCCACCATCATGGTCCAAGGCACGACGACCGGCACGATTGCCGACCTTGACGGCTACTACCGCCTCATACTGCCCGAGGGGTCCCAAAGCCTTCAGATAAGCTTCATCGGCTACGACACTGAGACCATCGGGCTGACAAACGGCGACACGGTGGACGTGACACTCGTGGAAGACATAGCCACCCTTGGCGACGTGGTGGTGATAGGCTACGGCACGCAGCGCAAAGGCGACCTGACGGGCGCCATACAGAACGTGACGGCCGACGACTTCAACCAAGGCCTCATAGGCAGCCCCGAGCAGCTCATAAACGGCAAAGTGTCCGGCGTACAGATAATGAGCAACAGCGGCTCGCCGACATCGGGCTCCACCATCAAGATTCGCGGCGGCGCATCTCTCAACGCTTCGAACGACCCGCTGATAGTGCTGGACGGCGTGCCTCTGGAGAACGGCGGGATATCCGGCAACGGCAGCAACTTCCTCGCCCTCATCAACCCGTCGGACATTGAGAGCATGACGGTGCTGAAGGACGCGTCGTCGACAGCCATATACGGCAGCCGCGCCTCGAACGGCGTCATCATAATAACCACAAAGAAGGGGGCCGGCAAGGGCGTGCGCGTGACGCTCAACACCACGCACTCCATACAGAAAGCCTACGACTTCGCCGACATGATGTCGCGCGGCGAGTTCATTGACGTGGCCACCAAGGCGGGCTACGCCGACATGCTGGGCGAGGCCGACACGGACTGGAACGACCAGGTGTTCGAGTCGGCCTACGGCACGGACAACAACATCGCAATTTCTGGCACGGTGGCAGGCAAAGTGCCCATACGCTTCTCGGCCGGATATTATAACCAGAAAGGCATCCTCATGACGGACAAGGCGCAACGCGTGACGGGCAACCTCAACGTCTCCCCCACCCTGCTGGACGAGCACCTGAAACTGACGCTCAGCCTCAAGGGCACGCTGTCCAAGAACCGTTTCGCCTCAACCAGCGCGATATGGGGCGCGAGCACGTTCGACCCCACCCAACCAGTCCACGCCCACTACGAGGGCAAAGACCAGTTCAACAACTACATGGAGGCCGTGACCTACACGCGCAACCCGGAGACTGGCGAGGTGACCTCCGCCACGCCAGTGGCCGGCGCGACGCTCAACCCCGTGGGCCTGCTCAACCAGACGGAGGACAAGAGCGACGTGAACCGCATCGTCGGTAACGTTGACGTGGACTACACCGCCCACTTCCTGCCCGAGCTGCGCGCGCACGTCACCTTCGGATACGACTACGGCAAAGGCGAAGGCAGCGTCACGACCGACCCCAAGTCGGCCGGCGGGTTCCTGAGCGGTGGCACCAAATACGAGTATGGCCCGCAGGAGCTGCACAACAGGCTGCTGACTGCTTATCTCAACTACAACAAAGAGATAAACGACGCTAACCGCCTTGACTTCACGGCCGGATACGACTTCCAATACTGGAAATCGTACACCCCGGCATTTGACTACTTGACCTACGCGGGCGACGTTCAGTCCACATCGAAGGCCAGCGACCAGCGCCACGCCATGCTGTCGTACTATGGCCGACTGAACTACACGTATGCCGACAAATACATGCTCACGGCCACCATCCGCCGCGACGGCACGAGCCGCTTCAACGAAGACAACCGCTGGGGCACATTCCCGTCCGTGGCGTTGGCATGGAGGGTGAACCAGGAGTCGTTCCTGC
>CAKVCS010000180.1 GCA_934725785.1 uncultured Bacteroidales bacterium
GTATACGACAACATGAAGCGAAAGGTCGGCACCTCGCAGCTCAACGAGCTCCTGCTCCCGGCCATAGAGAGCTTCCCGCCACCAATGTTCAAAGGCAAGGTGGTCAAGATCAAGTACGTCACGCAGATTCCGACCCCGACGCCCACGTTCGCTTTTTTCTGCAACCTGCCGCAGTACGTCAGGGAGCCATATTGCCGGCGCCTTGAGAACATAATCCGCAAGGAGTGGGACTTCTCGGGTGTGCCCGTAACCATCGTCATGCGCAAGAAATAAGCGGGTTGACGAGATGCCTATGCATATACCAAAACTTTTTGAGAAAATGGCGGCCAGTGTCCTCAAGACGCTGGCCGGCATTGTGACTAAGCCCAGGGTAGTCCGCGAGGCCGCGCTATTCGTCGACTTGGCCATAAGTCTGGCCCTCGCCGTCTACCCTGGCAGTTTAGGATGGGTCATTTGCGTGGTCTTCTTCCTGCTCCGCGACGTCTCCACTGTTCGGCGCCGCAGCCCGGGCAAGAATCTCTACAAGCTCAGAATTGTAAAGGTGTCCGACGGGTCCCCTGTCGATTGGCGGATGACGGTCGTAAGGAATCTCATTCTGTTGACCCCAGTGCTCAACGTTGTCGATGTCTGCTACTTCGTGAAGCACGCGAGGCGTCTGTCCGATGTCTGGCTAAAGTTCGACGTCGTACCCGATGCGGTGGATGTTTTGCCGGATGGCGGTGACAGTGGCGCTAATCCACCAACCGCGGATTAATATCCACCAAGATGTAATAAAAATTCAAGAATTTCGGGTATCATTACAAAAACGTCAATGAACCCGAAATTTTATTTCTTTATACTGTCACTCTCCGCCCTGCTCGCCTCCTCTTGCGCACGGACTGGCGGCTCTCCCGAAGATGCGGCCGATTCTCCGGCCAAGGCCGATTCCGTGACGGCGGAGGGTGCCGCAGGCCTGCCTGGTGGCCTCGGAGGCGAGATTGAGAGCCCTGTGGCCCACGACCCCGTCATCGCGACGCAGGGCGACACGATATACGCATTCTCCACCGGGCTTGGCATAATACAGATGCACTCGGTCGACATGAAAAGCTGGCATATAGACGGCCCATGCCTCGACTCGCTGCCCCAGTGGGTCAAGGAGCATAACCCGGACGCGACAATGCATCTGTGGGCCCCGGACATCATATACGCGAATGGGTTGTGGCACTTGTATTACTGCAGCTCTGTCTTTGGCAAGAACATCTCCGTGATAGGACATCTGACCAACAAGACGCTGAACCGCGGGAGCAAGGACTATAAGTGGCGCGACCGCGGCCTCGTGGTTGAGTCCATCCCGCACCGCGACTTTTGGAATGCCATAGACCCCAATGTAGTCCTTTGCGCCGACGGGTCGGCATGGATGACTTTCGGCTCTTTCTGGGGTGGCGTCAAGCTTGTTCGGTTAGACTCTTCGCTCGGTTCTCTGGCCGGGCCGCAGAAGTGGTACACGCTCGCCTCGCGCCAGCGAACTCAAATGGAGACTGACGACAGGCCTGGCGACGCGGCCATTGAGGCCCCATTCATATTCAGGCGCGGTGAGTGGTTCTATCTCTTCGTCTCGTTCGACTATTGCTGTCGTGGCGAGAACAGTACATATCATGTCGTGTGCGGGCGCAGCCGCAATGTCTACGGGCCATACGAGGACAAGAGTGGCGTGCGGATGGATATGGGTGGCGGGACGCGTGTCGACATCTCGCCCGCTGACTCTAAGCGCTATGTGGCCGCTGGTCATTGCGCCGTGGTCACCCTGCGCGGCCGCGACTATATGGCGCTCCACGGCTATCCGCGCAGTGGCGCCCCCGCCGAGCTGATGCTTCGCAAGATTGAGTGGGGCGATGATGGTTGGCCTGTGCTCGAATAGAGCTTTTCTATCATTTTGATGAAGTCGCAGCGCGCGCATCCGCCTTCTTTTTGATGCGGACGTGCGCGCTTCCTTTTCCCTCCCGTCATAAATGGTGGGGTGAAATTCAGAAAACGCCCGGGAGGCTTGCGCTTCCCGGGCGTTTATATCAGGTGCGGCTCCGTTTGTGCCGCACCCTGTCAGTAGTCCGTCCTAACCGAGGTAGCTCTTCAGCAGTTTGCTCTTAGAGTTGTGGCGCAGGCGGCGTATGGCTTTCTCCTTAATCTGGCGCACTCGCTCGCGCGTCAAGCCGAATTTCTCGCCAATCTCCTCGAGCGTCATCTCTTGGCATCCTATGCCGAAGAAAGACTTGATTATGTCACCCTCGCGCTCTGTCAGGGTGCTGAGCGCCCTCTCAATCTCACAGGCAAGGCTCTCGCCCATCAGTGCTTTGTCCGCGCTCGGCGAGTTGCTGTCTTCAAGCACGTCCATCAAGCTGTTGTCCTCGCCGTCGGCGAACGGGGCGTCCATGGAGATGTGGCGTCCTGACACGCGGAGAGTGTCCGACACCTTGTCCGGAGTCAAGTCAAGCTGCTCTGCGAGCTCGTCGGCCGATGGCTTGCGCTCGTTCTCCTGCTCGAATTTCGAGAAAGCTTTGTTTATCTTGTTGAGCGAGCCCACCTGATTGAGGGGCAGGCGCACAATGCGCGACTGCTCCGCCAAAGCCTGCAGGATGGACTGGCGGATCCACCACACCGCGTACGAGATGAACTTGAAACCGCGCGTCTCGTCGAATTTCTCGGCAGCCTTTATAAGTCCGAGGTTGCCCTCGTCAATGAGGTCTGGCAAGCTGAGTCCCTGATTCTGGTACTGCTTTGCCACTGAGACTACGAAGCGCAGGTTGGCGCGGACCAACTTGTCGAGTGCGGTCCTGTCGCCCTGCTTTATGCGCTGGGCGAGCTCGACCTCCTCGTCTACGCTCACAAGTCCCTCTCGGCCAATCTCTTGCAGATACTTGTCAAGAGAACCGTCGCGGTTGGTGATTGTTTTGGATATTTTTAATTGTCTCATCGTCGCACGGAAAAATTATTTTCGTTCTGGTTGTTGTTTTATGGCATTTTTTGTGTTTCGGCACGCACGCTCCACACTCCTTGCGCCTCCTGCCGGGGAAAGTCCCAAGGGGGGGCGGAAACATCCAGATGATCTTCTGTGTGTGTGGTGTAGAGTGGGGGAATGGTAGTGCATCGTGTTCGTCAGCCGATGAGCTTCTGGCTCTTTTGCCGTCGCGCTTCCTCCTGAAAACACGCTCCTTTATACGCATGGCGGCGCTGCGGGTTGCGCTGTTC
>CAKVCS010000181.1 GCA_934725785.1 uncultured Bacteroidales bacterium
CCTCGAAAGCCGAGAACATTGGCGTGACTGGTCGTGGCATAATAGACGGCAACGGCAAGTACTGGCGCGTCGTCAAGCGCGGCAAGGTGTCGGACACCGAGTGGTCCGCCTTTAAGGATATGGGAGGCACCGTGAGCGCCGACGGCAAGCTATGGTTCCCCTATGGGCTGAACAATTTCAAGAACCTCACGGACAGCCCCGAGGCGGAGGAGTCCCTGCGCTATGACCTGATAAACTTCCGCAACTGTAAGAACGTCATTGTCAAGGACGTAACCATACAGAACTCGCCGCGCTTCCACCTGCACCCATGCCAGTGCGAGAACGTCATAATTGACGGCGTGACCGTCCGCTGCCCGTGGAACGCGCAGAACGGCGACGGCATAGACCTCTCGAGCTGCCAGCGCGTCCTCATAACGCGATCCACTGTCGACGTGGGCGACGACGGCATATGCATGAAGGCCGGGGCTGGTGAGAAGGGTCCCAAGGAGGGCCCCGTCGCCGACGTGCTTATACAGGACTGCCGGGTGTTCCATGCCCACGGCGGCTTCGTGATCGGCTCCGAGTTCTCGGGAGGCGTCGAGAGGCTCGTCGTGCGCAGATGCTCTTTCTCGGGGACAGACACCGGGTTGCGCTTCAAGAGCGCCGTGGGACGCGGTGGCAAGATTCAGGATCTCAAGATTTCCGATGTCACAATGAACGACATAAAGGACGAGGCGATTGTCTTCAGCTGCACGTATGTCGACAAGAAGTATGGCAATGGGGCCGGCAAGACGACATCTTCCGAGCTTAAGCCTTTCACGCCCGAGTTCTCCAATATCACGATTGACAACGTGGTGTGCCGCGAGGCGGCCACAGCCGTCAAGGCCGAGGGAGCAGTGTTCTCCAACCCCGCCACTGGCGAGTCTCTTCGCACCATTCACGGAATTGTCATCCGCAACTCGTCTTTCTTCTACACGGGCAAGGACAAGGTGCTTGACGCCGACTCTGATCTCACGTTCGATAATGTCAGTTTTCATACTTACTAAGCCAATGTAGCTTTCGGTGGCTTAAGGGCCGCCGGTGAGAACTGTGGATTTTGCAGGTCGAGGAGACGCCTCGGCCTGCTTTTTTTTGCTGCGCGTGCCTTTGCGCGGGCTTTCCCTTGTGCTGATGGGTGGCGTTTAGTTCGCCCTGCCGCATCTATTTTTACATATTGCCGCTGGTTTAAATGTTAAATATTCTTATGTGCAATCTGCGCATAATATAGTTTTCCCAACACTTCAAGTCTCTTCAGCACGATAAAATACGAGCCATCTGCTGTACTTTTTTAGCTAATTTTTATTCTTCGGCTGCTTTCTCTGTTTGGTCAAACGTTTGCGCGCGAGGTGGATGCCAGTCTTTTCAGTTTTTATAATGATGTATTGCTTTGTTGCTGTGTATCAACGTGATGTCATATTGGCGGTTGATTTTTGTCCACTATGCCCGAGTATGGCAGGCCACATTCATTTTGTGAGGAAAACATATAAAAAGTGTCATTTTTTTTTTTCGAACTTCGCTTCCGTTGGATTTTGAATCAAACCGGAGTCACTTCCTTCCGGATTAAAAGCGAGTATTAAAAATCAATAAATCCTTTTATGTCAAATCTAAGCGGAATCAAAAACAGCGGCAGGCATACCATCCTGGTGTGGCTGCTCGCCTTGCTCTTCTCGGTAGGGCAGGGGTACTGCTTCGCGCAGGGCGGCGCCCTGTCCGGAGTCGTAGTATCATCGTCTGACGGTTTGCCCCTGCCCGGCGTCAACGTCGTCGTCAAGGGCACGACAATAGGCACGATAACCGATATGGACGGAAAGTACAGCCTGCAGGCTGACAATGGCAACACCATTGTCTTCTCGTTCCTCGGCTTCAAGGACTATGAGGTCGTCTTCAACGGCGCGCCCATCAACGTCAGCCTCGAAGAGGAGGCGTCTGACCTCGACGAGGTCGTCGTCGTAGGCTACGGCGTCCAGAAGAAGAAGCTCGTCACCGGCGCTACCGTGCAGGTCGATGGTGGCGAGATCGCGAAGCTGAACACCACCAACGCCCTCACCGCCATGCAGGCCGTGTCGCCAGGTGTCAACATCACCCAGTCCTCCGCCCAGCCTGGCAAGGGCTTCAAGGTCAACATCCGCGGCGCCGGCACAATCGGCACGTCGTCCCCTCTCCTCATAATCGACGGAGTCCAGAGCGGCACGGCCGATGACGGCCTCAACGGCCTCAACCCCAACGACATTGAGAGCATCGACGTCCTCAAGGATGCGGCTTCGGCTGCCATCTACGGCGCGCGTGCCGCCAACGGCGTCATCCTCGTCACAACCAAGCAGGGCAAGGAGGGCAAAGTAACTGCTCAGTACGACGGCTACGTCGGAGTCTCCAATCCGCTCAAGCGCCCCGCCACCCTTGGCGCGCACGACTATATGAAAGTAGTCGACGAGGCCACGTTCAACGAGACCGGCTCGCCTGTCGACTGGTCTACCATGGTACCCAAGGCTATCATCGACAAGGTTAACGAGGGCTGGGACGGCACGGACTGGTTCGAGGAGTTCCGCAACAAGGACGCCATCCAGCACAGCCACTCGTTCAGCCTCACTGGCGGCACGGACCGCTCCAAGTTCGCCATGTCCATCAACTATTCTGACCAGGACGGAATCATCGGCGCCGACAACGCCTCCAGCTATCGCCGCTACGGCGGCCGCATCAACTCCGACCACGTGCTCTACAAGAGCGCGAAGGACGGTCGCAACGTCGTCAAGATTGGCGAGAACCTCTCTTTCTGGTATCACAAGAGCCACGACCTCCCTGAGGGCAACGGTTATTGGAACATCATTCACAACGCCTACAGCGCGTCGCCTCTCACCCCGGCGTACAACGAGGACGGCTCCCTTACGAGCTATGAGAAGGATGGCCTCGGCTACTCTTCCATGATTTTCAGCAACCCGCTCCAGATGCTCTACAACGGCGGGCTCAACTCCATCAACCGCAACCGCGACTTCGGCGTGGGCGCGACCTTCTTCCTCGAGGTTGAGTTCATCAAGAATCTCAAGTACCGCGGCCAGTTCAACACAGGCTACAGCGCAAGCGCTAACAAGCGTGTTGCAATGCCATACAGCGCCACGTCCACCGACTCCGGCTCGTCATATAGCGTCCATCAGGAGGAGTCAGCAAGCTCCAGCATCAATGTCGAGAACACCATCTCCTACGT
>CAKVCS010000182.1 GCA_934725785.1 uncultured Bacteroidales bacterium
AAGAGCGGAAAACGAGACTCGAACTCGCGACCCCAACCTTGGCAAGGTTGTGCTCTACCAACTGAGCTATTTCCGCAAAAAAGAAAAAAGTGAAAGGAGTTGGGACTTTGCGTCCACGTGAGCCGATGACGGGACTTGAACCCGTGACCTCTTCCTTACCAAGGAAGTGCTCTACCACTGAGCTACATTGGCAAAAAGAGCGGAAAACGAGACTCGAACTCGCGACCCCAACCTTGGCAAGGTTGTGCTCTACCAACTGAGCTATTTCCGCAGATGTCGGGGTACCCGGATTCGAACCGGGGACCCTCTGCTCCCAAAGCAGATGCGCTAACCGGACTGCGCTACACCCCGAGTCGCATAAGGGAAGCCCCCTAAGCAGTTAGGCTTGGCGGAGAGAGGGGGATTCGAACCCCCGGAACCCTAATCGGGTTCGGCAGTTTAGCAAACTACTGGTTTAAGCCACTCACCCATCTCTCCTTGAGACAAGCATCAGATGCTTACTCCGCTTATGCTTCCTTTCCGAAAGCGATGCAAAGGTAGCTCGTCGTTTGGAAATTTGCAAGAGCAGGAGCACACTTTTTTATGACAGAATCTCGAACTCGCCCCCGATAACGCTTATTATCAGAGGGGTTATAGCTGAATATTTTTTTTGCGGGCAAGCGCACCACGCGCGCAATCCCCGTGAAAATGGTAACCATTGTCCGCAGCCGCGCGCATATATTCGCGGACAGGAACGACTAAAAGGGCAGAAACAACTAAAAGAAAGAATATGCTACTTGAAAAAATCAAATCGCCGGCTGACGTGAAGGCTCTGCCTGCGGACCAGCTTGACAGACTGGCGGACGAGGTTCGCGAGGCGTGCCTCAACCGCGTGTCGGCCCACGGGGGCCACGTGGGGCCGAACCTTGGCTTTGTTGAGGCCACCATAGCACTTCACCGGGTGTTTGACGCGCCGAAGGACAAATTCGTGTTTGACGTGAGCCACCAGAGCTACCCTCATAAGACACTGACGGGGCGAGCCTTTGGATTTTTGGATATGAGCAGGCTCGACGAGGTGTCCGGCTATAGCAGCCCGACGGAGTCTCCCGAGTATGACACATTTGAGCTTGGACACACATCGACTTCGATCGCGCTTGCCACCGGGCTGCAGAAAAGCAGAGACATATGCGGCAGGGACGAGAACGTCGTCGCCATAATAGGCGACGGGTCGCTGTCGGGCGGAGAGGCGTTCGAGGGGCTTGACACGGCGGCCGAGATTGGCACCAACCTCATTGTAATTGTGAACGACAACGAGATGTCGATAGCCGAGAACCACGGCGGCCTGTACGGGAACCTCGCCCTGCTGCGCCAGACACGGGGCAAGGCGGAGCTGAACTTTTTCCGCGCCATGGGGCTGGACTACATGTACGTCGAGCAAGGGAACGACATTCCCACCCTCATAGAGGCATTCGGCAAAGTGAAAGACATAGACCACCCCATAGTGGTCCACATACACACGGAAAAGGGCCACGGCTACGCGCCCGCGGTGGCCAACAAGGAGAGGTGGCACTGGTCGATGCCGTTTGACATCGCCACAGGCGAGCTGAAAGATAAGACGGGCGGCGAAGACTATGGCGAGCTGATGGGTCAATATCTGACGGACGAGATAAAGCGCGACTCAAGACTGGTCGTCGTGACATCGGGCACGCCCATGGTGGCGGGCTTCACACCCGAGAGGCGCAGGGCGGCCGGCAAGCAGTTCGTGGACGTCGGGATAGCCGAAGAGGAGGCCGTGGCGCTGATATCGGGCATGGCCAAGGGCGGCGCGCGCGCTGTATGGAATGTGTACAGCACATTCATCCAGCGGACATACGACCAGCTGGCCCAGGACCTGTGCATAAACGGCAACCCCGCCGTCATAAACGTGTTCTGCGGCAGCGTACTCGGGATGAACGACATAACCCACATCGGGTTCTATGACATACCGATGCTTACGAGCATACCCAACCTGGTGTATCTGGCCCCGTCGTGCTACGAGGAGCTGCTGGCCATGGAGAAATGGGCATTGGCGCAGTCGAAGCACCCCGTGACCATAAGGGTGCCTGGCGGCTCCGTGACGCACTCCGCGGAAGCGTTCCCCACAGACTATTCCGACCTGGGCAAGGCGAGGGTTGTCCGCAAGGGCTCGAGGGCGGCCATTGTAGGCTCGGGAGCCTCGATAGCGTGGGCGCAGGCCGCAGCCGACATCCTGAAAGCGGATGGCATAACCCCGACGATAATATCCCAGACATTCGCATCGCACTTGGACGAGGGTCTGCTCGAGAGCCTCAAGGCGGATCATGAGCTGGTCGTCGTGGCGGAAGACGGGGCGCTCGAGGGCGGTTTTGGAGAAAAGATCGCACGCTTCTACGGAATGAGCGACATGAAAGTGTCGTGCCACGGAGTCCGGAAAGGCCTTTACGACAGGTACTCGTACTCCGATCTGCTCAGGGAGAGCGGACTGACTCCGGAGAAGATTGCGGAGGCCGTCCGAAACGGCCTGAGGGGATAGCGATAGGGCAAGACAAAAAAAGGCGCGGCCGTGTGTTATAACCACACACGGCCGCGCCTTTTATATGCGTAAATGCAAACGGGTACGCGAATCGACCGCGACAGCCTACAGCGCCGACTTGAACTGCTGGAGGAAGCGCACGTCGTTCTCAAAGAAGTTTCTGATGTCATCTACCCCGTAGCGCAACATGGCTATGCGCTCGACCCCCATGCCGAAGGCGTAACCGCTGTACTCCTTGGGGTCTATGCCATTGTTCTCGAGCACGGCCGGGTCCACCATGCCGCAGCCAAGGATCTCGAGCCATCCGGAGCCTTTGCAGACGGGGCACCCCTTGCCGCCGCAGAGCGTGCAGCTGACATCCATCTCGGCCGATGGCTCGGTGAAGGGGAAGTAAGAGGGGCGGAGCCTGATCTCTACATCCGAGCCGAACATCTCCTTGGCGAAATAGAGCAGCACCTGCTTGAGGTCGGCGAACGACACGTTCTTGGCGATATAGAGGCCCTCGACCTGATGGAATATGCAGTGCGCGCGGGCGGAGATCGCCTCGTTGCGGAAGACGCGGCCGGGGAAGACCGCCCTGATGGGAGGTTTCCGCCTCTCCATTTCGCGGACCTGAACAGAGCTGGTGTGGGTGCGCAGGAGGATGTCGGGGTTAGTGTTGATGAAGAAAG
>CAKVCS010000183.1 GCA_934725785.1 uncultured Bacteroidales bacterium
GTCTCTGAGCGTATGGATGTACCCACTTTGCCACAGGTTGTCTATGAAAATGATGGGACGTCGACTAAAACCAATTTTGAGACCCCGCTCGGCTATGAGTGGAATTACCTGCGCAACCGGCGTCCGTCCAACTACGTCTTGCAGGGTGGGGGGCTGACTCTCATTGCGGGCCCCGAGTCTATCGACTCAGATGGTGCGCCCACATGGGTTGGTCGTCGTCAGCAACATAAGAATTTTGTGGCGACGACTGTTGTCTCTCTAAGTGGCAAGGCCGATGGCGATGAGGCTGGCATGTCGCTCTACATGAAGTGTTATACGCACTACGACTTGTCCATAGTCCGGCGTTCGGACGGCAAGGCCTGCGTGAGGCTCCGATATAAGCTTGGCGAGCTTGAGCACATTGAGAAGGAGGTGGCTGTCGGTGGCAGGAATGTCTCGCTGCGAATTGAGGGTTCTCCTGAGTTTTATAAGTTCAGCTATTCCTTAGACGGCAAGACGTTCTCGCCGCTTGGGCGTATGAACACGCGTTTTATCAGTTCCGAGGCTGGAGGCGGGTTCACTGGAGCCTACATTGCGCTCTACTCTCAAAATGCTAAGCGGGGCGGCAAATCCTCTGCGCTCTTCTCGCGGTTCGAGTACAAGGGGTTATAAATTAAAAAACAACCTATAATGGCAGCCTGGCGGACGCACGTTGTCAGGCTGCCTTTTGTTTTTGCGTAAGCACTGTGTCGTCTAATTCATGTGTCGCGAAGCCTCCGTGAAGGCTTGTCTTTGCGCATTCCGAGGCTATTTTGTTTTTCCTGCCAATATGTGAAGTTGCGAGATTATGGCTCAGCGCCCACAGACAAAGTGTCCGAGGGCGCTGAGCGAAGGAAAAGTGTGTTTGGTGAGCGTGTGCGGTTATATCTTCTCTACTTCTGCCGACTTGATCCATCCTATGTTTCCGTCTTTCAGCCGAACTTCAATCCAGTCTCCTAAAGTATCGATAATCTTCACGTATGTTCCTTCGTGAAGAACGGTCATTCGTGTGGCGTTTCGGTCCGGAGAGGTGTTCAAGTCGATCGACGAGGTCATCACAATGGCCTCATCGCTATTCTGAATGCCAGATCTCTTGCTAACCGATATGCAGAGCGACGTCACGGCTATGACAACAAATGCCGCGGACGCGAAGAATCCGACTTTGCGCAACGCGACCGAGTCCAGAAAGAGGAACATCGCTACGCCTGTGAGTGCCAGTATGAACGTCACAACGAACGCCCATGCCCATCCGTCAGACCCGAATATGCCTGTTATCCCAGTCCACATCCGATCCACAAAAGGCGGTTCCACCACCTCCATCTTGTCCGTCAGCGCATAAGCCTGGGACAGGTTCGCCTCCACGTCAGCGTCCGACGGGTCGAGCCTTTTTGCGCGCTCGAAGTTGATAATCGCCTTGCCGAGAGAGCCGCTCTTGAAGTATGAGTAGCCAAGGTTGTAGTGGAGGCCCGCGCTCTCTTCTCCCTCTGCCAATATTGCCTCGTAAGCGTCTATCGCTTCGGCATACTTACCCTCCTGCGCCAGCACGTCCGCCTCTTCGGCTGTCAGCCGGCCGTTTTCTCGCAAGCCTGCGGCTTCGGCAGATTCCGCGACTGACGCGCTATCGGCCGCCCCTTGTGCGGACAATGCGCAAAAGCAGGCGGAAAGTGCTATTGAGACTAGTATACGTTTCATTGTCTAATCACTTCTTTTTGTTAGCCTCTATCTTCTCTATCACGTCTGCCGCCTTGCTGTACACGTCGTCCATCGTCGCCGTAACCGAGGCTGGGGCGTAGCGGGCGAACTCGCACTCCTCAAGCAGGCTCATGAACTCGTCTGCGGCTTCGGTGGTCACTCCGTGTTCCGCCATCTTGTCGCGGGCGTTGTCTTTGGTCAGCTCGCTAAGGGGCAAGGTCAGCTTGTCGCTCAAATATCCCCACAGGGCTCGCATCACCTCGTCAAAGAATGCCTCGCGCTTCTCTTCTTTTATGTACCTGGCGGCTTGCTTAAGCCTCTTGCGGGCAGTCTTGTTCGCCTTTCGGCTCCTTACGAGGCCCGCGTTGGCGTTGTCATACATCTTTTTCCTGTAGACGAGTGTGAGACCCGCCAAGGCGCATATTGGCAATATCGTCAATATCCAGAAGAGCGGAGAGAAGATGAAGAAGTCACCCTTCTTGCTCAGTGGCTGGCTCTTGTGCAGGTATCTGAGGTCCGAGCCTGTATATGTTATTTTTTCGGGTCCGGCGCCTGAGAATGATATTGCTCCGCCCTGGTTAGCTGACGAGCCGTCGCCTTTAGCCACGTTTATTTCGAACGGCCCTTGCGTCAGCTTCACGTAGTTGCCACTCTGTGGGTCGAAATAGCAGAATTGCATTTGCGGAATCTCGAAACTTCCCTCGCGGCGCGGGATGATCAGGTATTCGTCGCATCGCCTGCCTGAAAAACCGCCTGTCACAGCCTCTATGCTGTTTTTTGAACTCGGATCGAAGGAGTCGAAGTCTTGATGGAATTGTGGCTTGGGCATCGTCAATATCTTCAGGTTGCCGAGCCCTTCGACGCTTACGCGGACCTGTATGCTGTTGTCGACTTTCGTCTCCCGTGGCTCCACGTCAACCTTGAAACGGAATTGGCCAACGCCTCCACCGAAGCCCGACGGCTTGTTGGCCGGCAGCGGCTTTACGTTCAGCGTCACGGACGATGATTTCACGCGTTGCCTGCTCAGCTGGGTGTCCCCGCCAAAGAAGTCGTCGAATATGCTGCCACCCGCTGACCTCACTCGTTTCCTCACGACGAACTCTGCCTCGGTCGGCTCTATGATCAGTTTGCCGCTCTTTTGCGGTATTATGGACTTGCGGCTTAAGACGCCGACTTCATACTCGCGGCCGTTTATGTACTCAGTTTTGAATGTTATGTTGTTGTCTCCGAGGTCGTTGCTCACGAAGTCGGCCAACTTGGGTTGCTGCAAGTCGGATAGGCTCTGGAGGTTTACGCGGGTGTACACCTTTGTTACGAGTTCTGTAGCCTCACCCTCATACACAGATTGGCGCGAAAGTGTCTGGCGTATGAATAGTTCGTCTGAGTCGGCAGCGCCGCGGCCTCCTCCGGCTGCTTGCTGGTTTCCTCCACCCTGTGTCGGCGCTTCTCCCTGCACCACCGTCACCTTCACGC
>CAKVCS010000184.1 GCA_934725785.1 uncultured Bacteroidales bacterium
GTCGGGGTGACTGGATTCGAACCAGCGACAACACGCCCCCCAGACGTGTACTCTAACCGGGCTGAGCTACACCCCGAGTCGTTTCCTTGTCTTTTGACGGTGCAAAGGTATGATAATTTCCAATATGGTGAAGCTTCCACCTCATAAAAATAATATGACTTTGTCGTCTATGTTTGCTTTTGTCGGCATCAATGGATACTTTTACAGCTGTGCAAGCCTTTTTTAGGCAAGGATTTTGCATAAGGGTGCTGTATAACTTCGTACGCCTAATTATATTTCAGATCGGGCTTAATTTTAATACATACCGTTTTGTTCAGATTCTCGCGCTTATCGTCTCGCCTTGTCGCCTTGTCACTGCTTGCCGGCTTGTCAGGCTTGCTTCAGCTGCGGCACATGGGTGCAGGGGATGTATGTGCGAACGTGGCGGCCGGCGTGCCTGATGACAACTATGGGTATGGTAAGACAGGGGTTGCTGTAGATCTTGGCCTGTCCGTCAAGTGGGCTGACCACAATATCGGGGCCGACTCGCCCAGTGAGGTGGGACGCCATTTCGGCTTCGGTGACGTGGACGGCCGTGAAACGTCAAACGACATCAAGAAATACGCCAGGGGCGACATATCTGGAACCGATCGCGATCCTGCCTATGTTTATTGGGGCGGCGGATGGCGCATGCCCACCGCCGACGAGGTCGCCGAGCTTTGTGAGAGGTGTGAGTGGAAGTGGGTCAGGCGTGGCGGCATTGACGGTTTCCTCGTCATTGGTCGTGGAGGTCGCTCCATCTTTTTGCCAGTCACGGGCATGAGGAGTAACGGTAGGCCGCAATTCGAGAACGCGAGAGGGTATTATTGGAGCGGGGTGACATGCGACGACGCTCCGGACTACGCCCCCGCCCTGTTCTTTTACAAGGGCGGCAGACTGGTTAAAGACTACAAGAAGATTTTTGGTTTCGTGATCCGTCCCGTAAGGGAGTATTGACCGCGGGGCGGGTGTCGCCATATGGCATAAAAAAGAGGTCACCACCCTGCAATATTCGCAAGGTGGCGACCTCTTTGCCTGTCAATACCTTTAGAGGGGGTATTCGTTGAAGGCGTATAGCACGGTGGAGAGATAACGCTCGCCAGTGTCGGGCAGCAGAACCACAATGTTCTTGCCCTGGTTCTCGGGGCGTGCGGCGAGCTGCGTGGCGGCATACATCGCGGCTCCTGCCGAAATGCCTACCAGCAGACCCTCGGTCTTGGAGAGCTCGCGGCTTGTGCGTATGGCGTCGTCATTGTCGACAGAGATTATCTCGTCGACAATGTCGCGGTCGAACGTTTTTGGCACGAAGCCCGCTCCAATGCCCTGTATCTTGTGGGGGCCAGGCTTGCCGCCGGACAGGACGGCGGAGGTGGCTGGCTCAACGGCCACGACCTTCACGTTCGGGTTGTGCCGCTTGAGCCCCTTGCCTGTGCCGGACACCGTTCCGCCGGTGCCTACGCCGGCCACGAATATGTCCACTTTGCCATCGGTGTCGCGCCATATCTCCTCGGCCGTGGTCTTGACGTGGAACGCCGGGTTGGCCGGGTTCTCAAACTGCTGCGGGATGAAGGAGCCAGGGTGCTCGTCGCGCAGTTTCTCCGCGGCGGCTATCGCGCCCTTCATTCCGTCGGGGCCGGGGGTCAGCACGAGCTCGGCTCCGAGAGCCTTAAGCAGGTTCCTGCGCTCCAGGCTCATGGTCTCGGGCATGGTCAGGATGAGCTTGTAGCCCTTCACCGTGGCGACGAAGGCAAGGCCTACGCCCGTGTTTCCCGATGTCGGCTCTATGATGAGAGCGCCGGGCTTGAGCTTGCCGGCTTGCTCCGCGGCCTCGATCATCGCGAAGGCTATGCGGTCCTTCACGCTGCCGAGCGGGTTGAAGTACTCGAGCTTGGCAATGAGGTTGGCCTTAGCTCCTTTGGTCTCCATGAACCTGTTGACCTGCATGAGTGGCGTGTTGCCAATCAGGTCGGTAAGTTTCTGTGCAATCTTGGTCATGTTGTGCTATCTTTTTTGTCGTTTTTATCTTGTTACGCGAGGAATGTGGCGCGGAGGACTGCCCCTCCGCTCTTCTCCCCGTCTGCGATAGCAAAGTTACTTTTGTCCGTCGCCCTGTGGAATAGCAAAGGTGTGGTATTTAATCTCGTCTCGTCTCGCTCCTTTGCGCTATGATGTCTGTTATGGGTTGCCTTGAGCGTTGCTCACCGCGATTACAAGTGCCGTCCGTTCGGGGGCCACTATGCGCTTGGCGTTCCTGTATTTACGTCCGGATATGATATCTGTGCCCGTCAGCGTCCCGCCTATTATTTCAGCGAAGCGCTCTACGTTCAGGCTGGCGCGTCTCCACCCCAAGTTGAGCACCACCATCACGGAGTCTTCGCAGACGTGGTTTTCACCGCGCCTCTTGTGCCTTATGTAGGCGTATACGTTCTCCGTGGGCATGAAGTGTGTCAGCGCGCCCTCAGAGAGCGCGTCGCTGCGCCGTCTGAATTTTATCAGCTTGCTGACGAACCTGAACATGCAGACCCGCTCCTTTCCCCTGCCGGTCATATTCGCGTCCGCAGTATCCTCGCCTTGAGCCATTGCGAACCAGTCTTCCTTGTCGTCATCCCAGCCGCCAGGCATGTCGCGCCTTATGTTTGCGTCGTCTGTCGAGCTGTCACCGTCCATCAGCATTTCAGTGCCGTAGTATATCTGAGGCATTCCGCGCGTTGTCAGGAGGAACGCCATGGCGAGCTTGAGGGCGGCGGTGTCGTTGCCGAGGCGCGTCAGCAGGCGGCCGGTGTCGTGGTTGTCGCCGAATATCATGAGGTTCTCCGGCCTGTGATACACGTGGTCGTTGCTTATGGCGTCATATAGCCTGTTCGCCCCGGCGCCCCAGGCGAAGTCCTCTGTGAATGCGCGGCTCACGGCTTCCTGCAGTGGGAAGTCCATGGCCGAGCTCAGCCCGCTCTCTGTCCAAGGGGCGAGCTTCGCGGCTTCGCTCACCCACGTCTCGCCTATGATGGCCAGTTTTGGATACTCTTCCCTTATCCGGCTCATGAAGCGCGCCATGCCCGGCTTGTCGGAGTATGGGAATGTGTCAATG
>CAKVCS010000185.1 GCA_934725785.1 uncultured Bacteroidales bacterium
TTGATTGTCCATATGGGAGCGGAGAAAACCATATCATCGAGAGGGCGGCAACAAAAGAACGTCGCATCGAGCCATAGGCCGCCGTGCTCGGCAAGCAGCGAGAGCCTCAGCAAGTCGGACAGGTTGGTGCGGGTGATAACACCATCTTTGACCTTCTCGAGCACCCAATCGGGAATGCGAACGAAGTCTCCCATGTTCTCTTCGGTGATTACAATCACCTCATGGCCGCCGGCGTTCCTGCGAACGGAATCGATGCATGCACGAACTATCTCGGGTGCCTCGTCCTCGCCCTGCCACCAGCACATCCAAACTTTGCCCTCAAGCGAGGGGTCGGAAGGAGTCAATGCACCATCGTAATCATACGAGTTATAGAAATCCCCGAAACGAGACTCCATGTATTTGAGCAGCGTCTCATGCTTGCGCATCAGGCGAGCCCTCACCGCAGGAGGCTCCTTAAATCCGTTGCGGCTCATGATCTGAATGTCCAGCTTTGCGCGCAAAGTGTTGAGGGCCTCTGGCCAGGTGATCTCGGCCGCAATTGCCCGAGTGGCATGCAGCTCCTCGCCAACACGGCGGACAATGCGCTTGACGTTGTTGTGACCGTTAGCCATTTACTAGCCCTTCGTATAAGTCCACGAGGGAATTGATGTACTTCTCCCGGGAGCAGCGCTCACTTACATACGCGCGGCAGTTTGCGCCCAGCCGGCCATAGGCATCCTCATCGGAAAGAACGCCCAAAGCCCGCCTGATAGCAGCCGCCAGAGAGTCGACGTTGCCGGGCGAGCAGAGGAAGCCCGTCTCGCCCTCGGACACGAGTTCAGGGATACCTCCGATTTCCGTTCCGATGACAGGGGTGCCCACTACAAACGCCTCAACAATCGAGAACGGCATGTTCTCTCTCCAGCAAGAGCAGCAGACAGCATAGGCCGCCCCCTCCACAAGAGCCCGGAGCCGTTCACCCGATTGGTACCCGACAAACTCGATGCGGCTCGCGACGGGAAGCCTCGCAGCTACAGCCTCGAGAGACTCGCGCTCGGGGCCGTCGCCGGCAACAACGAGGCGCAACCCGTCTGAAAGCCTCGGCGCGGCAGCATCGAAAGCCCGCAAGAGCGTATCGACGCCCTTCTCGTGCGAAAGCCTGCCGAAGAAGAGCAGATAAGGGCTCATGCGATCCATCGGCTTCTCGCCTGGGAGCGAAGCAGAAGAAACCAGCACATCGTCAGCGAAATTCTGGAGTACGGTCACCCTCTCCTCGGGCCACCCGCCTTCCACGAGCTTCGTGCGCATGAAGGATGAGGGCGCGATGACAAGATTGATTTTGTCGTTTGACCTATGGGCCCTGTTGAATGCCGCCTCCGCAACGGCCAGGGCGCTCTTTGCCCGTGACCCCTTCACGCAACGCCTCTCGAGGCAGCGACGGTACTTGCCTTCCTCCAGGCATGCATCGCAAACGTTGCCTTCGCCGTCGAGCATCGTATAAGCTGGACAGATGGTCACGTAGTCGTGCGCAGTGTAGACAACCGGCACCCGATGTTCACCCAGATAGGGCGCATCAAGGATGGAGAGCGTTATCTGTCGGTGCACGTTGTTCAGGTGCACCACGTCAGGGCAGAAGGCTTCGCAAAGCTCCTGGAAGCGCTTCTTCGCTTCAGGGGAGTAGACGAGCGCCGCACCGTCACGGATTGCCTTTAAGGGATTGCTGACATCGTTGTATTCCCGCTGAGTAACAAAATAGCTGCTCCAATCGCAGGAAATATTGTCTGGGTGCTGCATGGAGAAATAGGCAACCTCATGGCCCATCTTCTCAAGCTCGGA
This sequence comes from uncultured Bacteroidales bacterium, assembly GCA_934725785.1. Taxonomy (GTDB): domain Bacteria; phylum Bacteroidota; class Bacteroidia; order Bacteroidales; family Marinilabiliaceae; genus W3P20-009. Next base: position 1,816 of record CAKVCS010000185.1, read on the forward strand.
GCCGACCGCAAGGTAATAGGTTTCAGCACCGCCCTTGCGGTAGTGAAACTTGTTGACAAGAAGTACCTTCACCGGGTCGCCTCCTTATACAGTGCCAAGGTTTGTTCGACGACGACATCCCAGTCGTAGTTCGAGCTAACACGCTCTCGAGCGATGCCGCCCAGGCGTTTCGCCTTCGCGGAATCGGCAAGCAAATCGCCCAACACGCTGGCTAGGTCGGCTAGGTTTCCCTGCTTAAACGTCAGCCCAGCGCCGCCCAGCACGTCGGCGCACTCGGACACGTCGCTCGTCACGCAGCAGCAACCGTAGGCCATGGCCTCCAGCAGACCCATGGGCATGCCCTCCACGTCGGAAGGCAGCACGTAGGCATAGGCGTTTGAGTACAGCTCTTCCAAGGGCTCGCCGGACACAAAGCCCGTGAACAGAATGCGCTTGTCGCCTTTCGCCAGCTCGTGCAGCGAGCGCTCGAACTCCGACGTGTCCGAACCGCCGCCCGCGATTACCAGACGTTTGTCGGTTTCTAGCTTCTTGAACGCCTCTATCAACAACTCGGGACGCTTCTCGGGCACAAGTCTGCCTAAATACAGCAGATAAGAGCCCTCGTCGAGCCCCCACATGGATTTGATGACGTCAGCATGCCTTGGGGCCTTCTCATCAACCCCGTTGGGTATGAACGCAGCATCGCGGCCGTATGTCTTCTTGAAGTAGGCCTGGTTGGCCTTCGACAGCACGATCAGCCCGTCGGCCTTCGTGGCCGCAGCCCTCTCGCCCATCTTGATGTAGGTGCTGGCGAGCTTTCCCCACTTGGCACGCTGCCAATCTAGGCCGTGGATGGTCGCCACCGTGCGGATGCCTGCGCGCCGCGCCAGCGGCAGCGGCACGCAGGGGCCCTCGGCGTGGTAGTGAATCACGTCGGGACGGTCTTTAATGGCGACCTTGGTCGCAAAGTACGACGAACTCAGGGCTGCCAGGCCCTTTTTATCGATAGTCCTCACGGGCACCACGCGCACACCGTCCACCACGCGCTCGCGCGCGTCGGTAGCCTCGCCGGTCATCACGTCGCTGCCGGAGCGGTCGTAGCAGGTCACCTCGTGCCCAAGCGCAGCCATGCGCCGCGCAAGCTCGGTCACCACGACCTCGACGCCACCCTCGCGCGAGCCAAATCTTTTATGTCCAATCATCGCTATGCGCATGTGACACCTAGTTGCCTTGCGCCGTCAGCACGACGCCTATCGTTTGAATTACCAGCTTCAAGTCGTTCCACACCGAGCACTTCTCGATGTAGAG
>CAKVCS010000186.1 GCA_934725785.1 uncultured Bacteroidales bacterium
TTCGCGTCATCTGCTGCTCGTCGTCGAACAGGAACTCGGCAAGGGCCTTGGCCAGCTCCGTCTTGCCGACGCCGGTCGTGCCTATGAATATGAACGAGCCGATAGGCCTGCGGGCGTCTTGCAGCCCGGCGCGGCTTCTGCGCACGGCATCCGCCACGGCCCTTATGGCCTCGTCCTGGCCCACAACGCGCTTGTGGAGCTCGTCCTCCAGGTGCAGCAGCTTGGACCGCTCGCTCTCCAGCATCTTCGAGACCGGGATGCCCGTCCAGCGCGAGACAACCTCGGCTATGTCGTCCGAGTCGACCTCCTCCTTTATCAAGGCGCCGCCAGCCTGCATCTGGGCCAGCTTCTTGTTCAGCTCGTCTATCTTGCTCTCGGCGGCGGCCATCTTGCCATAGCGCAGCTCAGCCACCTTGCCATAGTCACCCTCGCGCTCCGCCCTGTTGGCCTCGAACTTTATGTTCTCTATCTCGGCCTTCTCCTGCTGGATGTCGTCAATGACGTCTTTCTGGGCCTTCCACTGCGCCCTGTGCTCAGTGCACTGCTGCTTCTGCTCGGCTATCTCCTTGTCGAGCTCGGCTATTTTGCCGGTGTCGCCCTCGCGCAATATCGCCGCGCGCTCTATCTCGAGCTGCTTCAGCTTGCGCTCCAGGTTGTCGACCTCTTCCGGCACGGAGTTCATCTCCATGCGCAAGTGGGCCGCGGCCTCGTCTATCAGGTCTATGGCCTTGTCGGGCAGGAATCGCTGGCTTATGTACCGGCGGCTCAGCGTCACGGCCGATATGATGGCCTCGTCCTTGATTCTCACCTTGTGGTGGCTCTCGTACTTCTCTTTTATGCCTCGCAATATGGATATGGCGTCCTCCTCGCTCGGCTCGTCGACCATCACGGTCTGGAACCTGCGCTCCAAGGCCTTGTCTTTCTCGAAGTATTTCTGATACTCGTCAAGCGTCGTGGCGCCTATCGCCCTCAGCTCGCCGCGCGCCAGGGCCGGCTTCAGTATGTTGGCCGCGTCCATGGCGCCGTTGCTCTGACCGGCGCCGACGAGGGTGTGAATCTCGTCAATGAAGAGTATTATGCGGCCGTTGGACGATACCACCTCCTTCACGACGCTTTTCAGCCTCTCCTCAAACTCGCCTTGATATTTAGCCCCGGCTATCAGGGCGCCCATGTCGAGCGAGAATATCTCCTTGTCTTTGAGGTTCTCTGGCACGTCGCCCGATATTATCCTGTGGGCCAGGCCCTCGGCTATGGCCGTCTTGCCCACGCCAGGCTCGCCTATCAATATGGGGTTGTTCTTCGTGCGCCGGCTCAGGATCTGGAGCACTCGCCTAATCTCCTCGTCGCGGCCTATCACGGGGTCCAGTTTGCCCGTGCGGGCGCGGTCGTTGAGGTTTATGGCGTACTTGCTCAGGGCGTTGTAGTTGTTGTCGGCGTTCTGGTCGGTCACCTTGCTGCCTTTGCGCAGCTCCGCTATGGCGGCGCGGAAGTCTTTTTCCGTCGCGCCGGCGTCTTTCAATATCTGCGCGGCGGTCCCCTTTCCGAGCAGCGTGGCCAGCAGCAGGAACTCTACAGACACGAACTGGTCCCCCTCGGCTTTGCTCAGCTCCTGGGCCTTGAGCAGCAATGTGTTGCTATCGCTGCTTAGATACGGTTGCCCATCGCCGCCGCTCACTCTTGGCAGAGAGCCTATGGCGGCGTCCACGGCTTGCGACACGGTCGAGGCTATGCCGCATTTGTTGAAGACGAAGTTGGTCACGTCGGGCGCTGTGTCCATTATGGATCGCAGTATATGCAGTGGTTCCAACGCCTGCTGACCATGCGAGGTGGCTGTCTGAGCCGCCTTGTTTATCGTCTCTTGGCTTTTGACAGTGAAGTTGTTGAAATCCATAGTTCTAATTTTTTTTGTTTTTCTGACTGCCTATATCGCAAACGTAGTGCCAAGACGTGTCCCCAATCCAATCCCATTTGGTATCTATGGCAATCATATGGTTGATATTTAATGCTTTAGCTGCCAAATAGTCCAATCGGCCGCATATGCGCCGTCTGACTTTTTGTCGCATATGTCCCATCGTCCATATTGCCGGTGGGACAAAATGTCGCATATCTCTTCGCCCTCCACCCGCCACGCTCCTGTCGAGCCCGTCCGTCGTGCCGACACGTACATGCGCAAAAAAGGGACGCGGCGCAAGGCTGTCTTCTTAGCCCGCGCCGCATTCCCTTATACGTCAAGAGGCTCAGCCTCCCGTCTATGCGAAAAAGCCGAGTAGGATGGTCTTCTCAAACCAGTACCATACGATGCCGGCCACGTAGCCGACTATGGCGAGGAGCGAGAAGTTCTTCAAGTACCATATGAAGCTTATCTTCTCCAGCCCCATCACGACGACGCCTGCGGCCGAGCCTATTATCAGTATGCTGCCACCCGTGCCGGCGCAGAAAGCCAGGAGCTCCCAGAAAAGGCCGTCCTGCACGTAGTTGGCCATCGTCGGGTCGGCCGCTACCATGGCGCCGTCGGCTATGGGGTACATGCCCATGGCCGAGGCCACGAGAGGCACGTTGTCCACGACTGAGGAGAATGCGCCAATAGCCGAGTTGACCGCGTATATGTTGCCGATGGAGTCATTGAGCCACTTCCCGAGCCACTCAAGAGTGCCGGTGGCGGCCACGGCGTCCACGGCCACCAGTATGCCGAGGAAGAAAAGTATCGTGCTCATGTCTATGCGGCTGATTATGCTTGACACTCTGCTTTTCTCATATTCAGCCTGCCCGTGATGGCATATACCTATTATGGTCTCGGTGGCAATCCACAGGAGCGAGAGGATGAGCAGCACGCCCATGAAAGGGGGCAGGCCGGTCAGGTTGTGGAAGAACGGCACGAAAATCAGTCCACCAACGCCGAGCACGAATATGAGGTTGCGGCCGAATGGGCTGAACAGTACCCTGTCGTCGCCACTCTCGCCCTCCGTGGCCGGCTCCACGCTCCCTTTGAGCGTGAACGTCACGATGAGGGCGGGCACCGCCATGCATATAATCGACGGGGTCAATATGCCCGTTATGATTCCAGTGGTCGAGACGCATCCCTTAATCCACAGCATTATGG
>CAKVCS010000187.1 GCA_934725785.1 uncultured Bacteroidales bacterium
TACATACACCCCTCGCAAACCATGCCGCAAAAGGCCATGAAGCCGAGGAACACGACAAACGGGTCTACCTTATCAAGCAGTGCCACCCTATGCCCGTGATGCCCTGCCGGCGCATCTTCGGACGGCGCAGCCTTGACGTCGCTCAGCACCAGCTGCCCACGGAAGAAGTTGAGCGAAATGAGAACGAGGGCGAGTATGCAAACAAACTGGACGCGGGGGCCGACACCCGCCCCGACAAACGCCATGCTTATAAGCCCGCCAAGGAATCCGCCCATGCTCCATAGCGCATGGAAGGACGCCATAATAGTCCGGCCATGGTATCTCTCCGCGCCTATGGCCTGCGTGTTGGCCGAGGCGTTGCAAAGGTTTGCCGCCATCCCGAAAAAGAAGAGCCCCGCCATAAGAGACCATGCGGACGTGGCGAAGGCAAGCGGCACAAGGCACAAAGCGTAAAGTATGCTGCCTATGACCATCATCCGCCTGCTGCCAAACTTGTTGACGAGAAGGCCGGAGAGCAGCATGGCGCACACCTGCCCTACCGGGATGGCAAAGAGGACCGTGCCAAGCTCACGGTCATTGAGGCCAAGGGCCTCTTTCACATCGGGTATGCGGTTTGCCCACGACGCAAACACCACACCCTGGACAAAGAAGAAAAAGCTTACCGCCAAGCGGATTTTCCATAAAGCCTTGCCGCGCGAGAGCATAACGTTTCTGTGAAATGATAACATATCTGAATGCCACACGGGCATCACGCGCTAAATTAGGCATGCGTCTTTATTCGCAGGTTTAAACAGTACGAACGGAGAATAAAAAATATTACGACACGGCTTCGGGTGGTCGTTCCCACATGACTCATCCCTACATGACAATGCCCATAAAAGAGACATCATCGGGCTGATCCCAGCTCTCCTTTGGAATCGTCCCGCTTGCCGAAATCCAGTCGAAGAAGGCATCCGCAATGAACTTGCTCTGCGCCGACAGCGGCAGCGTGGACATCTCGCCCATCGTCTCTTTAAGCCGCGCGAGTGAGTATTTTCGCCGCCTGGCGCCAGGGCCGCCGAACGTGTCGGTCATTCCGTCCGAGAATATGTACACGGCGTCGCCCTCGCTGACATTGACCGTCTTTTGGACAAACGGGCGGTTGTCCTCGTCGTAGTCTCGCTCGCCTATGCTGCGCTTGACCCTCACGCCCTCAATCTCCTCGCCCACCCCATCCCGGTAGAGGAATATTGGCCGCCTGGCCGATGACACTGTAATAGTGGAGGCCGCACGGTTCAAGACCACGATAGCCACGTCCATCCCGTCCGACGAGTTTTGCTCGCCATTCTGCTGCAAGACGCCTATCAGGTTACGATGCAGGCGCTCAAGGACGTCGGCTGGCTCGATTACGCTCGTATGGTCGCATATGTCGCCAAGTATGGTGGTGCCAATCATGGTCATAAACGCCCCGGGGACGCCATGCCCCGTGCAGTCGGCAAGCACAATGACGTCCTGCTCCTCACGGTGTCGATACCAATAAAAGTCGCCAGAGACGATTTTACAAGGCAAGTAGAAAGCGAAGCAACCGCCGTGGCCGAGACCGGAGAACGAGTCGAGGCGCGGGAGTATCGACTGCTGAATCAGCAGGGCGTACTCTATGCTGCCCCTGATTTCGGCGTTCTGCTGCTCAATCTGCTCATTGTTTTGCGCGAGGACCGCGTTGGCGGCCTCGATGTCTTCCTTCTGCTGTCGGAGCTGCCTGGTCTGCCTCTCCACCTCGCACTGCAGCATATCCCTCTGTGAGCTAAGAATCTGCCGCTGCTCCTTGTCTTTCCGCCTCTTGAAGATTATGATAACGAGCACACCGGCGAAGATTGAGGCCAGGGCTATGAATATCCACAGCTGCATCTGCGCCCTCATCTCGTTCGCCCTGTGTTCCAGCTTATCCATGTCGAGCACGGTCTGCATATCCTCCACCTGGCTGTTAATCCTGTCATGGTAGAGGCTGTCGGACAGCTCTAAAATATTGACGGTTAGCGGGTATTCGGCATTATAGAGCCCCATGCCGTGTATGCTCCTCAGCTTGGTCTTAAGGATGTCAATCTCGCCCGTGCGCCTCTCTTTCTCCGAGAAATACATCATTGCGCTGTCGGCGTAGGCAATAGACCGCCCATAGTCGCCATTGGCTGCGTAGAGGTGGGACTTGGCTGTATTGAGCTCTGCGATGTACTGGTCGGCCATGTCATATTCGGAGATGAGGGAGTCGGCATGGGCCGCGCACCTCTGCGCGTCGTCGAAACGCCCCAAGTCTGCGAAGACGTCGACAAAGGCCGTGTACATCAGCAGCGCATAGTCGTCGACAAAGATGTTCTCGAATGGCGTGCCGGCGCTGATTCGCTTAAACTCGCCCAGCTCCCCCTGATACCGCATGACGTAGCTCAGAGCCTCCCCCGCTATCTTGCGTCCGGCGAGCATGCGGCACGTCTGCATCTCAAGGAGTTGAGACAGGTTGTCGCGCCTCGTGTCTTGCGACGTGAGGGCGTTGATGCCCTCCGTGTAATATCCTACGGCCTCCCGCTCGCGGCCCATCTCGTCGTTCGCCATGCCGAGCCCCATCAGCGCGTTGCACCTGACGAGCAGCGCTATGTTCACCCCGTTCTCGTCTATCAGGTCCACACGGCTGTCATCGTATAGCTTCTGCGCAATCTGCACGGCCGTCTTATACTTGCCAAGGTCTATGTAAGCAACCATCTTGACATATATGGCCATATAGTAGTAAGCGAGATTCTCCCTGCGCAATGACGAGAGCGATATGAGCGAGTCGGCAAGTGAGACGCACTCGTCATATCGGGCGAGGGCATGGAGCATGGTCAGCCTCTGTATCTGAGCGTAGTTGCGGCTCGGGACGTCGCCAGCCGAGTCCGCCGCGAGATACAGCTCCTGCGCATAAAGCAACCCCTCTACCGTCCCCGAGGAGTTCTCCATCTGCTCCATTAGCGCTGCCACACGCACCTCGCCGGCGTCGCGGTCATCGCCCTCAGGCGCATCGCCGCCAGAGCACGAGGCAAGCCCGAGG
>CAKVCS010000188.1 GCA_934725785.1 uncultured Bacteroidales bacterium
ACACATTCTCCTTCGATCTTGGCGACCAGGTCAGCCAGCAGAGTCTGATAGACATCATCAAGATGGTCATCCCAGGCTACTCCGACGGATCGCACACGGACACGGAGATTTTTGGCGTGCGCGGGATGAAAGTGGTGGACAACTCGAAGAGCCTCGTGATGTATGACGGGCAGAACCTGAACATGCGCTCCAACATCGGCTACGGCGTAGGCTTGAACTCAATGCTCCTTGGCGACGTCAAAGGGCTCGAAGTCAGCCTTGGCCCCAATGCGCTGGTTCACGGCTCGGGAGCCATATCCGGCTACATAAACATGCTGCCCAAGAATGGCTACGAGAGCAAAGGGTTCACCATAAACGTGAACAAGGAGTTTGAGCGCGACGCCGAAAACCAGAAGATGGGCATATCAAAAGCCGAGGTGGGCTATGGGTTCGGCACGAAAAAGCGCAACGCTTATTTCTACGCCGGGTGGTACTACAACAACGGCTGGAGTGTGGACTCGGCATTTTATAGCAAAGTTGACCCGGCAAAAAATTATAAGGACATCATAGCCGGACTTACTTTCGGCTCCACCCCGCGCGCCAACATACGACTTTCGGGCAACGCCAACTTTGACGACTTCAACATACAGGTAGCCTACACCCAGGCGAGCCGCGCAATCCTGCCCGCAGAGAAGCTGAGAGACACCTCATTCGGCCTGACAGACGCCACGACAGTGACCGAGAACTTCACGAGGCAGTTGAACAGCCGCCTCAAATGGGGTCACGACCTTAACGACTTCGAGCACGTAACAGTAAGCGTGAGCAATGAGCTAACTGACCTCGCGCGCGTAAAAAACGAGAACCAATATGGCGGCGCAGAGAGCCATCTCGAGGCTAAAATCATCGCCACGACGAAGAGAATCCCCAATAACCAGCTGGCCATAGGAGGGCTCGTTGGCGGCCGCAAGTTCTACGCCGGCAAATATTACTTTGGCAGGGACGTGGACTACGTCTCCATAGCGGAGAACGGAGACTTCATTTATGACCCTGACACAAAGTCGCCGTACAAGGTACAGGCGATAAACCCGGAGACTGGCGAGCCTGAAGTCAACAGCAAAGGCCAACCCGTCATGGTCAACGACCCGTCGAAGGTCTGGGCAAGCGGGCAGATGCCTAATGGCAAATGGAACGAATGGGCACTGTTTGCGGAAGACGTATACAAACTCCAAGACAAAGTCGTCTTCGCGCTCGGCCTCCGCTACGACGCGTTCAAAGTCAAGGCCTTTGACGAGACGCAGAGCAACATCTCGCCACGCGTCGCCATATCGTGGCTCGTCAACGACAACCACGTCATCAAAGCCTCATACCAGCAGGGCTTCCGCACAATGGACTACTACAACCGCGCGCAGACATACTACCGCAAAGACGCGGAGCTGCAATACGGGTTCCGCCAGGCGGCCAAGAGCGTCGGGTGCGAGAACATGAGAATTAGCGTTGACCCGGAGAAACTGCACTCATTCGAGCTTAACTACCACGGCGAACTGTTCGGCAAGGCTCTGACCATAGACGCCAACGCTTTCTTCAACAGGTACAAGAAGACGATAGACTTCCTAAAAATAGTGGATTGGTTCGGCAAGAAGTCCAACGACTACACCGGGTCCGACAAGATTGACGCGGGAGACTATTACGGAGACTACACAGCCACGGGCAAAAGCCTGCTGAGCACAGAGCAACAGCGCGCCTTCAGTGACGGGTATTACGACACCCAGCGTAAGAAAAAGGGTAAGGACGGCAACTTTTCCGCCTATGCCAACAACGGTGAGGACATAGACATAGCCGGTTGCGAGATTGTAGCATCCGTCTGCCTCCCGAGCAAGACCGACGCCCGCATCGCCTACAGCTTCGCGACAAGCGGCACCGACAGCTATGCCGACGCGACAATAGCGCCCAAGCAAAGCATAAAGCTCGGCGCCATGCAAAAACTCTTCCAAGACAAACTGCTCGTCAGCGCGCAGTACCTCTGGGAACCCGCCATCGAGGACAACGAGGACAACGCAAACACGTACAGCCCCGCCTATTTCGACAGCCGCAACTTGCTTGACGCCACCGTGGCCTACCGCCCCATCAGCCAACTGATGATATACGTGCTGGCGAACAACCTGCTCGGCGAGACCCGCCCGGCACTGACATATAAACCCGACGCGGTCAACAACTACCCGCAGCAAACCCAGCTCGGCTGCGGCGAACGCAGATTCTGGGTAGGTGTCAAGATAAACCTTTGACGCTCCGCAGATTGCAACAATCAGAAGCGGCTGCATCGGAAGACCCGGTGTGGCCGCTTTTGGCATTTCCTGACTTGCATCTTTTGACGTATCGCGCTAAATTTGCTTGGCAAATAGTATACTGTGATGATAAAAAGAATCATAGCGCTCATGGCGGCGATATCCACCCTCGGAGCTGCCGCCGCGTGGGGACAGGATAACCAGCAGACAAAAGCAGGGTCGAGCGACGCGAAGAAGACGTCGGCAAAACCATTCGGCAAGCCGCAAGAGACTGGCAGAGGAATTGTGGACTTCCGCGTAAAGGTGAAGGATTACGCACATAGGCCTGTAGTTCTCGGCTACTATTTCGATGACCGCATGTTGGTGAAAGACACTGTATGGACAGACAGCCGTTGCGTCGCACACTTCACGAGCGACACCCTCTTTGCCGAGGGGCTGTACCTCTTGCACTTTCCTGACAATGGCGGAGTGATGGATCTAATCATGCCACACCGGCAAAAATTCACGCTTGAATGCGACACATTGCCGCAAGGGGCGGCCCGCGCGACGGTAAAGGGCAGCCAAGAGATTAGCAATTTCCTGGACTATCAGAAGTTCATAATAGGCAAGCAGCTCGAGTTCAAGAAACTGAACGAGGATTTCATAAAAGCCCGCCAGTCGGGCGACAACGCTAAGCAGGAGGAGATTCGAGCCCTGTTCTTCAAGACCGACTCCGTTGTGAGCAAACGCAACGACGAGACCATAGCGGCAAACAAGGGCAACTTCCTGTCAAACTTCCTGCGCGC
>CAKVCS010000189.1 GCA_934725785.1 uncultured Bacteroidales bacterium
GCGTGAAGCCGACGGCCCAACGACGACACGGGTGACGTCGAAGACCGTGCCGCCGGACTTTGACAGAGCCCGCTCCATCTGCCCGCGCGAGGCCTCGGCCGACTTGGCGGGCTGGGCGTCGATGCGTCTTGAGACGGAGGACGAGACACCGTCGGAGTCGTCGGCAAAGAGGGTGAAGGCCCCGTCGGCATATTCCAGGCGCAGCCCGAGGGGGATAGAGCGCCTCGTCTTGTCGTGCGAGAGCGCGGCGGCGAACGCCACATCGGAATTGCGGAACACCTCATCGCCCGCCACCACTCCTTTTGCGCTCTGCACGGAGAGAGCCAGCCCCCCCGCAACGGGGGATGAGCCGTTGACACTTGTGCCGGCGAAGCGTGCCTGGCTCTGGCTCACGAAGCATAACCCGTCTCCATTGGCAACGGAGGCTGATGTTTTAACCACAATGCGGTCGGGCGGAGCCACCTTCACCACCGTGCCCAACGGCTGGCCAAGAGACTTGGGCGTAAGCGGCTGCCATATGTCGGGGCGGCGGCCGTGGGCGAAATAGTCCGTGAACCCGCGGTTGAAGCTCCTGCACGGCTCGGGAGTGAAGACTGGCGACACGCCCCCGCGCGAGAGTCTTGACAAGTCCGGGCGCCTCGAGAGAATCTCATCGAGCGCGAGGCGGTAGTGAAGCGTGACGTTGGCCACGTAGCCGGCATCCTTGAGCCGGCCCTCGATTTTGAACGACGAGACGCCAGCGTCTATCAGAGCCTCAAGATTGTCCGTCTGGTTGTTGTCGCGGAGGGAGAGCGGATAGGCGCGGCGCATAAGCGTGGTGCCGTCGGCGGCGAGAACGTCATATGGGAGACGGCACGGCTGAGCGCACTCGCCCCTGTTGGCGGAGCGCCCGCCGCGCGCGTAGCTCATGTAGCACTGGCCGCTGTATGAGACGCAGAGGGCGCCGTGGACAAAAGCCTCGAGCCGCACAGTGGTCTGACTGGCAATGAGCGAGACCTCCTCAATTGAGAGCTCGCGGGCAAGCACAACCTGGCGCAGACCCAAATCTTGCCAAAAACGCACCTTGCCGGCCGTCCTGTTGTCGCACTGCGTCGAGGCGTGAAGCTCAATGGGTGGCATGGAGGCCACGTCAAGCAGGGCGGCATCTTGGACAATAAGGGCGTCGACACCCGCGCGATAGAGCTCCCAAGCCATACGGCGTGCAGCGGCCACCTCCCTATCGAGCAGGAGCGTATTGAGGGCCACGTGGACGCGGCAGCCGAAAGTGTGAGCATACGCCACGACGGACTCGATATCCGCCATTGTGTTAGACGCCGCTTTGCGGGCCCCGAACTGCGGAGGGCCTATGTATATGGCATCTGCGCCATGGTCTATAGCCGCACGCGCGCACTCGACATCGCGCGCCGGGGCCAGAAGCTCGATTACGCTTCGGGAAAAGTGACTGGAACGAATTTGCATATGGTTGAAAACGGAGGCCAGGGTGCGGAAGAACGGCGGACCCGCCGCTGAGTGATTGAGCCTCAAAGCCCCTTTATTTCTCGAAAAAATGGAGCCCAAGGAGAAAGGCGATAGGCCTCCACGCTACCCTTGGGGACGAGAAGCACTGCCCCGGGGGAGATGCCGTCAAAGACAGAGCTGCCCAGCGGGGGAGGAGTTACAGCGAGGCTGACGACCTCCCTGAGATTCGCGCAGCCATTGAAGGCCGTGACGCCAAGCCCTCGCACCAACGGCGGGATGACCACACGGCGCAAAGAGGCGCACATCTCGAAAGCGCACCCGCCCACGTCCCTAACGCCAAGCGGCAACTCGACATCGGTGAGGGACATGCAATCTTTGAACGCAAGGGGCTCGATGGTGACGAGCGACGAGGGCAAATCTACCTCGGTGAGAGACGTGCATGCGCAGAAGATACTGCGCGGGAGAATCTTGACGCCATTGGGGACCACCACACTCCTCAGCCCCGTGCAACGCTCAAAGATGTACTCGCCCATGTCCGTCACGTTAGGCGACAGGCGCACAGACTCAAGCGACACGCAACCGTAGAACGCGCCATCGCCTATCGCCTCCACGCTTGGCGGCAAAGACAACTCCCGAAGCTTCCGGCACCCGTAGAAAGAGCCGTAACCAATGTACCGGAGCCCATCAGGCAACTCCAGTCGCACGAAAGACTCGTCATTCTCAAACGCGTGACTCTCGACCTTGACCACTCGGTACTTATCCCAAAAATGGCCAACAGACGACGGGACTGTCAGCACGCTGTCCACCCCCACTGGCACAGACTTCACGGAGGCGAGACGGGCCTTGCCGTCGATGACAGAGAAGACGGAGTCGGCGGACATTGCGAAAAGCAGCACGACGATGGCATACACGCACGCCGAGACCCCAAGAGCCACAGCCACAAAAAACGGCAACTTTTCAAAAAGCCGCTTTATGAAACGTTTATTCTTCGCATCCATCCTCTCGCGCTCCTCTTGCATACGCAAAAATAAGCGTTTCCCGACAAGAATAATGACATAAGCCCGCCTTGTCACACAATTTATAACAGGGACGCAATCAACCGGATAACGAACTTTAAGAAGTTTTTGCACTCTTAAAATATCCTTATAACTTTGCGCTTAGTTAACAAAAAACGCAAAATGGCACTGCCACAGATAAGTAGGACAACAGCGCAAGCGGCTGTGATGGTGACGCTGATGACCGCGGCGATAGGCTGCTCCCGTAGCAAGCAGGACACCATAAGATGCTCAGCCACCCAGCAGGCAAAGCTGATGCAGGGTCCCACCACAGAGATGCGGGTAGACGCGTCGGCCATGGAAGAGATTGACGCCACCGACCTGCTGCACAGCATTTTCGACTTCGCCGACCTCGTGACAGACCTGCACCTCGTGCCGCTTGAGACAACCCCCGAGAGCAAACTCGGCCCCATCAAGAGGCTCAGCCTGACAGACGAGAACATAATAGCGTCGGACGCGGACGGGGTTAAAGTCTTCGGAGCCGACGGCAGGTTCGTGGG
>CAKVCS010000190.1 GCA_934725785.1 uncultured Bacteroidales bacterium
TGACGTCTCCGCTTGGGAGGCTAATAATGGTGCCATCTCGACCACAAAAGATCTGTATAAGTTCCTGAGCGAAACGTATAATGGAGGAAAAGATTTTGGTGGACGATACCAGTATCTCGACAATCACCTGTATAGACAGGGGTGGACTCGCAGAGGCCTGTCTATGGGAAACACTCTCATGCACACGCGCAGGACTGTCAGCGCTTATGCGCCCGAAGGCTCAATGCAGCTTCTTGCGGCTTTCCCAAACACGAGGGTCAGTGCCCTCAACATAGGTGTCAAAGGTAACATCATACCCGATAAGCTCGACTACATGTTCCGAACTACCATATCAAATAACTATGGCAATTACAATGAACAGTTCATTGCGCCAGACTCTTCCGCCATGTCCTCGGCAGCGAAGGTAGGTAGTTATTTTTTCGACCAGGGACGACTTGAGGTTTACACCAAGTTAGCGGCTACATACACGATATCTGATGAATTTAAGATGAACGGAAATGTGGCTTTCGACCTTGGCGATTTGTATTCAAGCTTTGCGATTCGTCTCGGAGTCGGCTATTACTTCAACCAGGATAATATTTCGCGTGTCAGCCGTGGGGGCAACTCGAAAGCAAGGGGACGCAATGCGAGGGCAAGGAAAAAGAGTGCTCCAGCAAAGAGTTCGCTCTCAACCTTCAAACGAGGGCGTTAATCATTCTCTTCACAGTGAGTACTAAAAAGCGGTCGGGCAATATGTTGTTCGACCGCTTTTTAAGATGAGCTTTGTCAGAAGTCTGGCGGGCAGGTTATAACGATTTTTTCCCCTATGTAAGGGTGGATAAATTCCACTTTGTCTGCGTGCAACATCAGCCTCGGTCCAAAGTGTCCGTACAGATTGTCGCCAACAATAGGGCATCCGAGGCCGAGCGGGCTTGCGGCGTGGACTCGCAGCTGATGAGTTCTGCCTGTCTCGGGGTAAAAATGGATTCTCGTCCGTTGTGTGTCATCTTCTGTTTCCACAATCTCATATCTCGTCACAGCTTTCTTGCCTCTCAAGAAGTCAATCTTCTGTCGCGGCCTGTCGTCAACATTGGGTAGCAATGGCAAGTCTATTACGCCTTGTTTTGACTTTGGCCGACTCTCTAATATTGCCACGTACCTTTTGGACACTTCTCTGCGCTCAAATAGCGATTGCATCCGTTTGTGAGTCTCCTTATCCTTGGCTATCAAGACAATGCCGCTTGTCGGCTGGTCAAGTCTATGAACATAGCCTGATCCGGAAATATTAGGGTGGCTCGCGAGGACACGCTTGGTCAGGGTGTCGGCGCCATCATTCTCAGACACGGTTAATAGGCCTGCTGGTTTGTTTGCTGCTATTAGCCACTCGTCTTCATAGACAATAATAAGGTCGTTCTCCCGTGGGTCGCAAATGTCGGACGACGAATGTTTTGGAGCGAAGTCTTCATTGCTTTTGCAGGGTGCGTATTTTGATTCGGCGAGCATCCATTTGAGGAGGGGGGCGCATTTGGGTTGACAAGAAGGGTAGAATTGCCCATCTATGCGTATTTCGCCTTTAGGAGAGGCTCCGACCCAGAATTCTGCCATGGATATAGGCTTGAGGCCGTTTGCGAATGCGTAGTTTAGCATCCTTGGCGCACAGCAATCACCAGTTCCCGATGGGGGTGTCGTATGCGTGAAAGCGTGGAATATGTCCCACACGCTGCTGCACTGTCCGTTTGCGTTGTGTGGTTTCATCTTGGAGAAGAGCCATCTCTGCAATATGTTCGAGCGTCTGGTGCGCTCTTCTTTCAATTTATTTATGGTGTCCTTGCGCTCGTCAATTCTGCTTTCTATGGCAGCCAGCTCTTGCCTCCATCTAATTGCCAGCCTCCTTATCTCCGCTTTCTCAAATTGGCTTTGCCTGTCAAGTTCCTCCTTTCTCTCGGGGGCGCTCCCGCGTTGCTTTCTCCGCTCTTCCTTGTTCTTTGAGTATGCTGCTTTTGCCGCGGCAATCTCTTCCGTAGCCCTGATTTGCATCTCGCGCATCAGTCTTTCGTCAGACTTAAGCAGGCTGTCGTTCTCTATTTTGCTAATCTTGGCGTTTATATTTGAGATTTTGTTCTCTTCAATTTTGAAAGTGCCACCATCCGCGCAATAGTCAAATATTGGCGGAACGAACCATTCGTGTGCGACCTTTCCACCCAAAGTCCCACTAAACGCGGCAATAAAACCGGCATGCCCTTGCGAGTCTTTACAGACAAGCACGCCCAGCATCTTTCCCCGGGACAGCTCGTCAGCCCATTCTCTGTGTCTCTCCCTTAAGTGTCTGCGCACCACCTCCGCCGCCTCTATGCATTCTTGTCTTGGCGTGTAGGCAAACGGGTTTGTAAACGTCTTACTTAGTCGCTCCGTGGAGAATGTGTGCCTGTGGAATACGTTTTCGTCTAAGTCGGGCATTGTGTCGTGTGTCTGCTCTCAAGGTTTATAAGGAATTCTTTTATGCCGACGCCCCCCGCGTAACCTGTCAGTGCGCCATTTTTGCCTATGACTCTGTGGCATGGCGTCACTATGCATATCGGGTTCGCTCCGTTAGCCGTGCCTACCGCCCGTGTGGCTTTGGGTTTTCCTATCATTGCGCTCTCTTCTGCGTACGATATGGTTTGTCCGTATGGGATTTTGCATAAGGCCGCCCAGGCTGACTTCTGGAAATCAGTCCCGACAAACATAAGTTTCAGGTCGAATTGCATGCGTTTTCCCGCAAAATATTCGTCAAGCTGGTCCTTTAATTTTTGAGCCTCGTCACATGTGCCATTTCTAACGTTCTTCCCCAAATAACGCAATAGTCTTCGCTTCTTTATCTCGCACGATGCGTCCCAGTCACAAAGTATTATGCTTTGCCTGTACGTCCATATCACGAGTCGTCCGCATGGCGCATCGAACCCTGTCTCGCATATAAGTTCGTCCATAGCGCAAAAATACGTCAAAATTCAACAAGGCAGTATCTGGCCTATTTTGTTAAATGTTATGG
>CAKVCS010000191.1 GCA_934725785.1 uncultured Bacteroidales bacterium
GCTTAACCTCTTGGCTGTCCACCATTGCTGTCCCGAAAGATTCGGGGTCAAGTCCCACTTGAGGCTTTGCGCCATTGTCCTTTGCGCCCTGTTGGCAGCCTATGGCCATAATGGCGGTGGCCGCAGTGGCAAGCGCGGTATATCTTGTTTTCATCTTTTTGCGTTCTGATTGCCTTTGGGTGAATTACGTGCGTCATTTCCGCACTTGTGCACCATCTGTTACCCTTTCGCCGCGACTGCGGCTTTCTCTATCTCAAGGCCGGCTTTATAGGTCTCTATGTACTTGTTGAAGCCTGCAACATCTTCTGCCGTTGGCGCAATCTCAGTTCCAGTGTTACCGGCAAAAACCTTAGTGTCGAGATAGTCAGCCAGGCTGAGCCCGCAACCACTGTTCTTTGCGTAGGCGGCCAGAAGGGCAATGCCCCAGGCGCCTCCCTCTCCTGCCGTATCCATAACGGAGATTGGGGAGTTCAAGGCCGCCGCAAGTACGCGCTGGCCGACGCCTTTGGTCCTGAACAAGCCGCCGTGGCCCGTTATCCTGTCAATCTTCACTTTCTCCTCTTTCAGCAATATGTCGTTGCCTATCTTGAGCACGCTGATTGAGCCGTAGAGGTGTACGCGGATGAAGTTTGCCAGCGTGAACTTGTCATTTGCGGTACGCACAAACAGGGGGCGACCATTCTCAAGCCCAGTCACAGGCTCGCCAGACACATAGTTGTAGGAAAGCAAACCGCCGCAATCGGCGTCGCCGGAGAGCGCGTTATTATAAAGCTTGCCATAAAGCTCGTCCATGTCAACCTTCTGGCCCATGAGTTCCAGGGCGTCGCGGAACAGTCCTACCCAAGCGTTAAGGTCCGACGTGCAGTTGTTGCAGTGGACCATCGCGACCAACGAGCCATCGGGCGTCGTCACCATGTCTATTGCCTCATAAGGCTTCGAGAGCTCTTTCTCAAGCACAATCATAGAGAATGACGAAGTGCCTGCCGACACGTTGCCCGTGCGCTGTTTTACCGCGTTTGTCGCCACCATGCCTGTGCCGGCGTCGCCCTCCGGTGGGCAGAAGGGTGTGCCAGGCTTCAAGCGGCCTGACGCGTCAAGAAGTCTTGCGCCTTCCTCTGTCAGCTCGCCCGCCTTTTCGCCAGCCAGAAGCACCTTGGGGAATATGTCGCGGAGTTTCCATCCGTAGTTGCGTGGAGCTACCAATGCGTCAAACTTATCCACCATTTGGGCGTCGTAGTCCTTCGTTTTGGGGTCTACTGGTATCATGCCCGAGGCGTCTCCCACGCCTATAACCTTCTCGCCAGTCAATCTCCAATGGACATACCCCGCCAGCGTCGTCTGGAACTTTATGTCATTCACGTGCGCGTCTCCGTCCAATATACATTGGTAGAGGTGAGATATGCTCCAGCGCAGAGGTATGTTGTATACGAAAAGCTTTGACAGTTCAGCGGCGGCTTTGCCAGTGTTCGTGTTTCTCCATGTGCGGAAAGGGACGAGTATGTCGCCCTTGTCATTAAATGCCATGTATCCGTGCATCATGGCGCTGATGCCGATAGCGGCAAGTCTCTCAATCTCGACTCCGTACTCATCCTTCACGTTTTTGCGCAGGTCTGAGTAGCAGTCTTGCAAACCTTGCCATATCGCGTCTATGCTGTATGTCCACAGCCCGTCCACAAGCTGGTTTTCCCAAGCGTGGCTGCCTTGGGCTATGGGGGAGTTGCTCTCGTCTATGAGTACCGCCTTTATGCGGGTCGAGCCGAACTCGATGCCGAGCACCGCCTTGCCCGATGATATAGTGTCTTTTGCCGTCATCTGTTTTTTTTTTTATGGGCATTTATTAAGCAAATGAGCCAAGAGGCCTCTTTTTGAGGGGACTCTTGGCTCCGTTGTCGTCCGCAGTCCTACTGTAGAGACTTGTTGAGGAGATAGTAGACCTCGTTGTTGCGAAGCTCCTGCTTGAAGTTCGCTATCGTCGTGTCTTTGTCAATATGTACCATCTCGATGCCGGCAATCTCGGCATAGTCCTCCCAATACTCCGGTGTGATGTCATATGAGAAGCAGCTGTGGTGAGTGCCGCCGGCCAATATCCATGCGCCCGCGCCAACCTCGAAGTTTGGTTGTGGTATCCAAAGAGCAGATGCTACGGGCAGTTTGGGCAGTGGCTTCGGCTTGATGCACTCGACGTCGTTCACAATGAGGCGGAAGCGGTTGCCCATGTCGACAACGGTCGCGGTAACGCCGCTGCCAGTCTTCGACGTGAACACGAGACGCGCCGTCTGGCTCTTGCGGATGCCTATTCCAAGGAAGTGCACCTCGAGCTTGGGCTTCTTCTCCGCGGCAATGAGCGGGCAAACCTCAAGCATGTGGCTCTGGAGGATGGCGCTGCGATCCCCGTCGAAGTTCAGAGTATAGTCCTCGAGGAAAGAGCAGCCGGTGGGCAGGCCTTGTGTCATGAACCATACGGTGCGGTAAAGGGCAGCGCTCTTCCAGTCGCCCTCCGCGCCGAAACCGTAGCCCTCGGCCATAAGCCTTTGCGAGGCAAGGCCGGGTATCTGGTCGAAGCCGACGAACTTGGGGTCGTTGACGTCCTGTGTGCCGAGGTCGTCAAAGTTCGTTGTGAAGCCTTTTGCGCCCTTTGCCTTTAGGATAGAACGGATGGCAAGCTCGGCCTTGGCGGCGTTCCATACTTTCTGACCAGCCTCGGATGTCTTGTCCTCAAGCTCTTTAGCGTGGTCATACTCGCTCATATATGTCGCGAAGAGCGCGTCTACGTCTGCGTCCGCAATGGCCTTATAGTGCTCCATTAGCTCGCTCACCGGGCAATAGTCGACGTGGTATCCCATCACCTGCTCGGCCGATACCTTGTCACCGTCGGTCACCGCCACGTTGTTCATTTGGTCGCCGAAACGGATTATCAGCATGTCCTGCGAGTCGGCCCAGGCGGCTGCCACGCGAGCCCATACGGCAATGTGCTGCTGAGCCTTGGGGTCTTTCCAATAG
>CAKVCS010000192.1 GCA_934725785.1 uncultured Bacteroidales bacterium
GTCACAGGCCCCGCCTATCTCGTCTTGCTTGACGTCCCTTTGCCTCTTGCCATCCCCTTCGCTATCATACCCAGCACCAAGTCTTACAGCTCGGGCATAATAATCCCGACTTATGGCGATGAGAGCACTCGCGGCTTCTACATGCGCCAAGGCGGTTATTACTGGGCTGCCAATGACTACTTCGACCTGAAAATTCTCGGTGATATTTATACTAAGGGGTCTTGGGGCCTCCACCTCTCGTCCACCTACAAGAAGAGGTATAAGTTCACCGGCAGCTTCTCTTCGGATATCATAACCAACATCTATTCCGAAAAAAGCCTGCCTGACTATCAGAAAAATAACGACTTCTCCGTACGGTGGAATCATAGCCAGGACTCTAAGGCCAACCCCGATCAGACATTTTCCGCGTCAGTCAACTTCTCTACGAGCTCTTATAACAAAAATAACATTGGCAACGTCGTCAACACACAGACGTTGGCCACTAACCAGAAAAGCTCCAGCATCTCATACAGCCGCAAGTGGGCCTGGAATCCGTTCCGTCTGACTGCGTCGCTCCTTCATTCGCAAAATAGTAGGGACACGTCAATCAGCCTCACCCTGCCCGACATTTCTATCGCCTCTTCGCGGCGTTTCTATCCATTCAAGCCCAAGAAGGCCTCGGGAGCGAGCAACAACCCGCTCTATAACCTGAACCTGAACTACTCGATGTCCGCCAAAAACTACATATCCTGCAAGGAGAGGGATTTGACGTTCACGCCTGAAAGCTTCAGCACCGTGTGGAAGAATGGTATGAAACACACTATTCCTGTGACCACCAACATCAAGCTGCTCAAGTATTTCACGCTTTCGCCGTCTTTCAACTACACCGAGAGATGGTATCTGAACAAGACCAGGAAAGTTTGGGATGAGGATAAACAAAAGCTCGTAAAGCTTGACCCGGAGAAAGGATTCAACAGGGCGTACGATTTCAATATGTCTGTCGGGACAAACACGAAGATTTATACGTTCTACAAGCCAATAAGGGCAATATTCGGCGATAAGATAAATGCCATACGCCATGTCATGACGCCATCGGTAAGCGTTTCTTACACACCAGACTTCTCAAGGGGGCGTTATGGCTTCTATGACCAATTCGAATATTACGACAAGAAGAACGACAAGGTCGTAAAGTACAAGTATTCCCTCTACGAGGGGTATCTCTACGGCACGCCAGGCTCCGCCAAAAGTGGCAAGCTTTCTTTCTCGCTCGGCAACACTCTCGAGATGAAAGTAAAAAGTGACGACGACTCTACCGGCTTCAAGAAGATTCCTCTACTTGAGAGCCTTAGCCTGTCTTCGGGCTATGACTTCATGAAAGATTCGATTAAGTTCGATAACATATCCATGAGTGGGCGAACAAAAGTGTTCGGAACGAGTGTCAACTTCTCGGCGAACTTCGATCCTTACGCCGTCGTGGCGTCGCCTACAGGGGTGGCCGTGAAAATTGACAGGTCCGCACTCAAGGTCAACCATAGGCTCGCGCAGTTCAAGAGTGCAAGCTTGAGCTTTGGAATTCAGCTGTCGCCAGATAAATTCAAGAAGAAGGACAAGGACAACAAGGAGGAGGAAGACGACGGATATGATGACGACTGGGCTCTCAGAGCCGCCGAGAGCGATACTCCGCAACCTGGAGCGCAAATGCCCGATGATATGAAAGGAAAGGGTGAGGCCTCTGTTGGCGATGACGGATATGTTTCCTTTAACATGCCGTGGTCGTTGTCTATCAATTACAGCCTACGTGTATCGCAAGGTAAGTTCAAGCCGGAGACTTGCACGTATGCCTACAACGTCTCGCAGTCCGTCAATATGAATGCGAGCCTCAGCCTCACTGAGAAATGGAAGATGTCCGTCTCGTCTGGCTACAGCTTCGATGAGCACAAGCTGAGTCAGACGTCAATAGGCATTACGAGAGACCTCCATTGCTGGAGTATGAGTTTCAATGTCGTTCCTGTCGGCCTCTACAAGTCCTACTCTTTCAACATTGCTGTCAACAGCAGCATTCTACAAGATCTTAAGTATCAGCAGAACAGCAGCCCGAGGGATAATGGCCGTTATTACAGGTAGGTCGAGTTATTGAGAGTTCCCTGTGCGGGCGCTGACATCACGACGGACTTGGAGGTTGTCACGGACTCTCCAGTGGTGTTTTAGCCCGGGCGGCATCCCTTTCGCCTAAAACATTTCTCTGAATTTAATTGCCAGCTGGCGTGCCAGCTCATTGCCGAATGTTGTGCGTAGTCGCATCACAGGGGCGAGCCCGATTGAGTTGTCAAGCACGAAGCAGCCGCTCGCCGTTGTCAACATGGCCTCGTCCATGCCGTCACACTCTTCGTATGAAATGGCAAGACGCTCGTCTGTGCCAGCGTTAATCTCCTCTATAGCACTTTTTAGGAATGTGTTAAGTGCGCACGCTTTTGCTCCTTGCTCCAACTTGACGCCTGTGACCTTGCGGCCGTGGGTCAAATATAAGTTGCCGAGTGTCGTTCTCGCTATTCTTCCGTCGGGCCTTAGCAGAGTCATGCCCGAGTAATCTATCATGTCGCTTTTTGAGCGCTCCGCCACTTTCTTGCGGGCCAACGCTTCTACGGTCAAATCAGCCCACGGCCCCGCTTGCGTGTTCACGGTCTCGCATGCTCCGCCCTCCAATATTATGCGTTTAAGCCCGCTGTCGGCAAATGCGTTCATTGTCAATTTCTTTTGGAATATGGCATAGAGCGTCTTCCCGCTTATCATGCTGCCTTCGCGCCAAACGTATATGTGCGCAAGTGAGTTCGCCGGGTAGTGGTTGCGTTGGCACAAGACGGCTATGCGCCTTTTCATGTCTTCCTGCGAGTCTATGTCGAATCTGTTCAGGCCCAGCTGCTCCATCTTTAAGATTAGAGTGTTGTAGTGCGAGCGCCACAGTCCGTCAAATGGGAGACTGCTTTTGAG
>CAKVCS010000193.1 GCA_934725785.1 uncultured Bacteroidales bacterium
GCTCTGGAAGCTGTATTCCATGAGTTTACTTCTTCTTCCGAAAAGCTTGAACTTTCCAAGCAGGAACAGCAGTATCTCCCAGTTGGCGGCAAGGCCGTCAATGTAGAGGGGGGCGAAGTAAAGCACCGCCGCGCCTATCGAGACGAGCAGGGCGAAGCCCACGCCAGGTGTCTGGAGCTCGAAGTAAAGGCCGCCTATTATGAGCAGTATCAGGATGCCGCGCAGGCCGGTCGACAGCAGGCCGCCCTTCAGATCGGCAAGTGCCGAAGGCTCGTAGCGCTCAACCGCCGCGCCCGGTGCCACGTGAGCGGTGACCTCCGACAGGCTCTTCATCTGCCCCTCGCAATAGTTCAGCCTTATGGCTTCGAGCGTGGTCAGGGTCAGCACGTGGGCCGAGTCTATCACGCCCTCAATCGCGACCGCTTCGTCCACCATGGCCTCGGCTATGCGTGGGTCGCGCAGGAAGAGGCGGGTGCTGTCGCGGCCCTCATGCCACGGGTGCGCCTCGGCTGTCGACCGCATTATGGCGCGCATGTAACTCTGATATTTGTCCGGCATCTTGGTGCCGTCCGTGCCGCTCACCACGGTGCATGCGCCTATGCTCGCGCCCGGGCTCATGAATATGGAGTCGCACGCGGTGGCAATAAGCGCGCCCGCCGAGGCGGCGTTGACGTCTATGTATGCGTAGACGGGAATCGGGCAGGAAAGGATGGCCGTGCGTATCGAGTCGGCGTACGTGACCTCGCCGCCATAGGTGTTCATGTTCACCACGATGTGGTCGGCGTCTATGTCCCGAGCCATGCGCAAGGCCTCGGCGGTGTGGACCCAGGCTGTGCTGGCTATCTCTTCCTTTATGTCGAACACCAGTACCTTCTGCGCCTTAGATGGCGCGCCTTGCGGCGTGGCGTTGATTGCGCCGCATAGCATGGCTGCCAATACGGTCAGTTTCTTTAGTATCTGCATTGCTTGCTAATGTGTTGTGCGAGTAAAGGGCAGGGCAATCGCTGCGGCCTTGTCCGGTTGGCCGGGTTCTGCGGCTGCCGTATGCGCAAAGATAGCAATTAAGGGGCATGTTCGTCCTCCGTGTCGGCTGCGTGGCGTTCCCTTTCGACCCCTGTGGCCTGCGTCGCCCCGACTGCGTGCGCCTCGCCTCTACCCGATGGAATGGCGCTTGTCGCCGCATTCGCGGCATCGGGGGGGGGCGGGAGTTTGGCGTATGCCTGTCACCGGGCCGTGCGCGTTGCAGCCGATGGTTGTCCGCCACAGGCGTACGATGGAGAGGGGAGTGCCGTTCCTCTTGCATGTCCCTTTGCGCGTGAACTCTTTGCGAGCGGGTGCGCATACTGACGCTCTTTTAAACTTTCACCCCTCTGTGTGTTGCATACTTAACGCTATTTGTATTTTTTCTTATTAAGACGGAACAACATATCGTTTCTTTTCATATCTTTGCTTCCGTCAAAAATATGGAGGACAAATGCGGACAATGCGATTTTACTTCGGCTTCTATTTTTACTTCTTTGCAGACAGCAGGGGAGCAGGTGGTTGCCGCATCTAAGCGCAAGGTCCGATAAAAACATAAGTGAGGCCCACCTGAGTTCTTCAGGCGGGCCTCAAGTTTTTTACCCATTCATCAGAATTTAGTGGAACGTAGCGACAGCAACAAGGCCGGGCTTGATTTGGCCGAAGCCAACGAGGAGCCTCAAAAGGCCGACAGGGTGCATAAGCCCAAGAGGAGGGTGGCCATCCAGGGCGTCAGCGGAGCAAACCATGAGATCGCGGCCCGCGAGTTTTTCAGGGACTTCGATGTCGAGGTCGTCCCGTGCCTCACCTTCGAGGAGCTCTTCCGCCGCGTCCGCGAGGAGGAGGACCTCTATGGCATCTGCGCCATCGAGAACACGCTCGTGGGCTCAATCAACGCCAACTACACGCTGCTCAAGGATTCCGGCCTCGAGGTCATCGGTGAATACAAGCTCCGCATCAGGCACAACCTCATGGCCCTGCCGGGAGTCAAGATAGAGGACATCCGCGAAGTCCACAGCCACCCGATGGCGCTCGCCCAGTGCAAGGCATTCTTCCAGAGCTACCCGGCCATCCGACTCATCGAGAGCGAGGATACGGCCCTCTCCGCCAAAGACGTGGCCGAGAGGGGGGTGAGGAATGTGGCGGCTATCGCGCCGGAGATCGCAGCCGAAATTTACGGGCTCAACATAATCAGCCGAGGCATTGAGACCAACAAGAAGAACTTCACGCGGTTCCTCGTGGTCAACGAGAGCGGGGTCTTCGACCGCGACGAGCTGCTCGCCCAAAACCGAATCAACCGCGCGTCCGTGGTCTTCAGCATCGCGCAGGCCGGCGAGGCCGGCAGCCTCTCGAAGGTGCTGACGGTCCTTGCCTTCTATGGCATCAACCTTACCAAGATACAGTCCAACCCGGTCGTCGGCCACGAGTGGGAATATATCTTCTACGTCGACCTCTCTTTCGCCAACTACACGCGCTACGTCCAGGCCATAGCGGCCGTGCGCCCTCTTTGCGCCTCGCTCCGGATTCTTGGCGAGTACGAGAACGGTCGCCAAAGCGTATGCGAATAAAAACGACAAACCAGAATAATAAGACACCTCACATATGATTATCTCTCCCGCCAATCGCGCCGCCCAAGTTGAGGAGTACTACTTCTCTCGAAATAATCGCCGACTCGATGCCATGCGCAAGAGCGGCGTGGACGTCATCAACCTCGGAATAGGCAGCCCCGACATGCCGCCCGCCGACAGCGTCATAAAGACACTCGCGGATGCTGCCGCACAACCCAATGTCCACGGATACCAGCCATACACGGGCATCCCGCAGCTGCGACAGGGATATGCCGAGTGGTACAATAAATGGTACGGAGTCACGCTCGACCCAGACCACGAGATTCTCCCGCTCATAGGCTCCAAGGAGGGCATCATGC
>CAKVCS010000194.1 GCA_934725785.1 uncultured Bacteroidales bacterium
GTGCCGCCTTCCATCTTGGTCAAAGCCGAGCTGTATTCATCGGCCTTGGTTATGCAGCCGGCTATCAGGCAGCGGAGTGTCTCGGCCTCTGCCGAGTCTCCGGTGGCTATGTTGCTCTGCTCCAATATCTCTATGCCTACGCGCCTCAGCTCGCGCAGCACTTCGCCTTGATGCCTGCGCTTGCCCGCGCGCGCAACCCAGTGATGCATCTCGTCGCGGATTACGCGAACCGCCTCGCCCAGCCATTTTGCCGATCTGCTCCTGACCAGCGTCCGGGCGTCGGCAAAGTCCAGGTGGCTCGAGAAAACTTTTGTCGCCCATTTGCTTACGGCGGGGTTCACGCCAATGCTCTGGGCCAGCTGACTTATGACGACCGGCTCTATGAATTTGCCAAGGTTGCCTATGTTGTCAACGCTCCTTTCGACTTCGGACACAATAACCCTTGCGTCGTCTATCGACTTTATCCGGCCGATAATCTCTGTGCGCTCGGCGTATTGTTTTGGGGGCTGGTTTTTGGGCGTGTCTAAGTAGAATGTGAAGTTTTCTTCCGTCTTAAGGATGAAGAAGCCTGGGCGGTTGGAGTCTCTCCTTACCGTGAATGTGCGTATGTCGCCAACTTTATAACGCTTTGCTATCAGTGGGGCCAGGTCTTGCTTTATTATTGTGGCGCCATTCGATTGCTGCTCTATCAGGCACGGCAGGCTCTCTTGTTTTTCACTTTTCTGAAAGTCGAACATCTTTATGTCGTGCTCCTCTCCGTTGTACTCTACAATGTAAAAGCATGCCCTGTATTCTCTTTTTATGGATTTTACTTGCAGTTTCTTTTTTATTCGTCCTGTCAGTGTTTTTTTCTGTTCCATACTAATTTGGTGTGTAAATTTTGATATGTCTGGGCGTAGCGGTGAGCCGTTAGTCTCAGCCCGCGCCTCCAATTATAAATTTATATCATTTTAAAGCAACGGCAAAACGCGCGCCCTGTTGCTGGTTCTTGTCCGCTTTGTCTTTTTGCCTCTACGTGGCGGCTCTCGCGTGGCAAATTTTCTTACCTTTACGCGTTCACGATGAATATTTCTACAGACATCATATGTCGCGACCGCCCTGTGCTGGTGGCCGTCAGCGGCGGGGCCGACAGCGTGGCCCTGCTCCATTCGCTCCTCGCGGCCGGATTCAGCTGCGTCGCGGCTCACTGCAACTTCCACCTCCGTGGCGAGGAGTCCGACTCCGACGAGGCTTTCGTCCGTTCGCTCTGCGAGAGGCTGGGAGTTCCTTTGCGAGTGGCGCAATTTGACACTCTCGCTTATGTGTCAGAGCATAAGGTGTCGGTCGAGATGGCTGCGCGTGAGCTGCGCTACGACTGGTTTTTCTCCCTCCTCGACGAGATGGGCATCCCCGTTGTGGCGGTTGCCCACCATGCCGATGACGCGGCGGAGACTTTCCTTCTCAACCTGACGCGCGGCACTGGCCTGCGCGGACTCACGGGGATGAAGGCGTTGCAAGGCAGGGTCGCGAGGCCCATGCTCGGCGTCTCGCGACAGGAGGTTGAGCTCTATTGCAAGGCCAACAGGCTCACTTTCGTCACAGACCGCACCAACAACTCCGACGACTATGCGCGCAACAAGATCCGCCACCACGTCATTCCCCAGCTCAAAGGCATCAACCCCTCTTTCCTCTCCACCATGCGTCAGAACATGGCGCATCTCGCCCAGGTCATGGAGGTGTTCCAGGTCCAGGTCGACGAGTTCCGCGCCCGCCACGTCAAGGTGTCTCCCGACGGCCAAACCAGCATAGGCGCTCAGGGTCTCAACGATTTGCCGTGCGCCGAGCCGTTCCTCTTTGAAGTCCTCTCTCCACTTGGATTCTCTCCCCGCTCGGTCCACGATGTGGCTCGTTGCGTGGCGGAAGGCAGGTGGGGCCGCTTCTTCTATTCGCCCTCTATGCGCGCGGTCGTCGATCGTTCCGGCGTCCTTGTCCAGCCCGTCAGCTCTCTGCCTGCCGAGTCCGACACCGTGGTGGCGGGTGGCTGCCCGTTCCGCGTGTCCTCGCCTCTCGTCGTTTCGCTCTCCATTTTCCCGAAGCCCGACGGATACCTCTTCTCCCGCGATTCGCTCGTCATGCATCTCGATGCCGGCAAGGTGGCGTTCCCTGTCACTTTCCGTCATTGGCGGGCGGGAGACGCTTTCCGTCCGCTCGGCATGAGGTGCGAGAAGAAGCTGAGCGACTTTTTTGTAGATTGCAAGATGAGCCGCCCAGAGAAGGAGCAAGCGTGGGTGGCGGAGTCCGACGGGCGTGTCATGTGCGTGATGGGCAGGCGCATTGACGACCGGTTCAAGGTCACGCCCTCCACAAAGCAAATTCTTGAGATAAAATACACTGTTGTCGAACCATAAATAAAGCACTTATGGTCAATAAGAGAATGCGAAACGCCATCGTCTCGCTTGTCGGGCCTAAGGCCATGCTCCGCAAGCAGGTAGAGGCCAATGTAACCGACGGGTTTGAGACTCTTTGCTCTGTCCTCCAGCAGATGGCCGATGAATATAGTGAAGCCCTGGGCCCTGACGTCGCAGTCCGATATGAACGCAGGGCGAGCCACGTGGCGCTCTTCACGCTCGATGCCGACGTCCTCGTCTTCGTCCAGCTCACCGACGTGTTCAATTTCGACCGCGACAACCAGGCGCTCAAGACCCCCTACGTAAAGGAGGATCCGCGAAGGGCCGCCGTCGGAATAGTCAACGTCTACAATTTCATGACCGACTCCTTCAAGTACGACCGCGATGAGGATATGGGCTATCTCGTGGCCCGAATCTTTGTCAACGCCGAGGGCTCTTTCTTCGTCGAGGGCAAGAGGCAGCGCGGGGTGGGGGTCGACCATTTCGGCGAGCAGAAGGTCGATGCCGACGCATGGAGACGCTTCGCCGAGACGGCTCTCAAA
>CAKVCS010000195.1 GCA_934725785.1 uncultured Bacteroidales bacterium
CACTTTGAGGACAACATAGAGGTCCGCGTGGCGGTACACAGGATTGGCTACAAGAGCATAGGCATGATAATGGCGATTGCGGACAAGGACAGCGGCGCGATAAAAGCGGTGACCGACTCGGTCATGTCCGGCTTCAGCAAGCGCACTCAGGGCAGCATCCCCATACTGGAGCGATGGCGCAAGAAAATAGAGGAGATAGAGGGGAGAAACTTCTGAGGCGCGTTTTGTGAAGTAAAGGCAAAAGAAACGCCTATATTATGTAGATTTCAACTCTTTTATTATCTTTGGTAGGACAAGACGACACGATGCTAACGATAGACAACATATATGCAGACGTGGACAAGTGGCTCTCGGAGATTGACTACGGCCAAGCCCCGAAGAACTTGTATGAGCCAATAAGGTACTCCATGTCATTAGGCGGCAAGCGCATGAGGCCCGTGCTGTGCCTTTCCACCTGCGCATTGTTCAAGGACGACTACGGGCAGGCGAAGTGGGCCGCGATGGCCATCGAAGTGTTCCACAACTTCACCCTTCTGCATGACGACGTGATGGACAAGGCGTGCATACGCCGCGGCAAGCCCACGGTGGTGGCGAAGTACGGTCTGAACACCGCCATCCTTAGCGGGGACGCCATGCTGATCGAGGCATACCGCCTCCTGCAGCTTACAGACTCGCCCTCTTTCGCCCTGATTGTCGACACGTTCAACAAGACGGCCCGCGAGGTTTGCGAGGGTCAGCAGCTCGACATGGACTTCGAGACGCGCGATGACGTGACCGCCGAGGAGTATCTTGAGATGATACGCCTGAAGACGGCCGTCCTGTTGGCGGGCTCCATGAAGATAGGGGCCCTCGTGGGCGGCGCGGCTGCGCAAGAGACTCAAGCGCTCTACGACTATGGCATACTGATAGGCCTCGCGTTCCAGCTGCAGGACGACTTGCTTGACAGCTTTGGGGACCCCGCCACGTTCGGGAAGGCGATAGGCGGCGACATAATGGACAACAAGAAGACCTATATGCTGATAAACGCGCTCGCCAAGGCAGACAGCGGCCAGAGGCGCGAGATGCTGGACTGGATGAGCAACCCGGACCCGGTACGTGAGGAAAAGGTCGGCGCGATGCGCGACTTGTTCGAGGCTACGGGCGCAAAGGCCGCCACCGAGGCCAAGATAAAGTCTCTGTTTGACGCGGCGATGTCGAAGCTCCGCGAGATGGAGATACCCGCCGAGGGCAAGCGCTATTTCTTAGATTACGCTGACTGTCTGTTCCGCAGGAACAAGTAGGCGGTGGCGTCGTCTCACGACAAAAAAACAAAAGTAGCAAATCAATAATATGGCAAAGACAGGCAAGATTATTCAGATAGTTGGTCCTGTGGTGGACGTGTCGTTCGACACGACAGAGGGCGAACTTCCGGAGATATATGACGCTCTGGAGATTACGCGCGACAACGGCGCCAAGCTTGTGATAGAGTGCGAGCAGCACATCGGAGAGAACACCGTAAGATGCATCGCCATGGAGTCCACCGACGGTCTGAAGCGCGGGATGGACGTCGTCAACACCGGAGCGCCGATAATGATGCCGAAAGGGGACAACGCCCGCGGCCGACTGCTGAACGTCATCGGAGAATCGATAGACGGCATGCCTAACCCGACGAAGGATGGCGGCAGCCCCATACACAAGCCGGCCCCATCTTACGAGGAGCTGACCACTGAGGCGGAAGTCCTCTTCACCGGCATCAAGGTCATTGACTTGATAGAGCCCTACGCCAAGGGAGGCAAGATTGGCTTGTTCGGCGGCGCCGGCGTAGGCAAAACCGTGCTAATCCAGGAGCTCATAAACAACATAGCCAAGGGGCACAACGGACTTTCCGTATTTGCGGGAGTCGGC
This sequence comes from uncultured Bacteroidales bacterium, assembly GCA_934725785.1. Lineage (GTDB taxonomy): Bacteria > Bacteroidota > Bacteroidia > Bacteroidales > Marinilabiliaceae > W3P20-009. Next base: position 1,885 of record CAKVCS010000195.1, read on the forward strand.
GAGCGCACGCGCGAGGGCAACGACCTGCTGCGCGAGATGATAGAGAGCGGCATCGTGAACTATGGAAAGGAGTTCAAGGAGAGCATGGAGAAAGGCGAGTGGGACCTGTCGAAGGTAGACCACGAGGCCTTGGCGAAGTCGCAGTGCACAATGGTGTTCGGCCAGATGAACGAGCCGCCAGGAGCACGCGCACGCGTGGCACTCTCGGGCCTCACAGTGGCGGAGAGCCTCCGCGATGGCGACGGCAAGGGCGCAGGCCGCGACATCCTGCTCTTCATTGACAACATATTCCGCTTCACGCAGGCAGGCTCGGAGGTCTCAGCCCTCCTTGGCCGAATGCCGTCGGCGGTAGGCTACCAGCCCACGCTGGCCTCCGAGATGGGCGCGCTGCAAGAGCGCATCACATCGACGAAGCACGGGTCAATCACCTCAGTCCAGGCAGTCTACGTGCCAGCTGACGACCTTACCGACCCGGCACCAGCCACGACATTCGCCCACCTTGACGCCAAGACCGTCTTGAGCCGTAAGATAGCCGAGCTCGGCATATACCCAGCGGTGGACCCTCTCGACTCTACATCGCGAATATTGTCTCCGGAGGTTGTAGGCAAGGCCCACTACGAGTGCGCGGAGCGCGTGAAGCAGCTGCTCCAGCATTACAACGAGCTTCAGGACATCATCTCGATCCTCGGCATGGAGGAGCTGTCGGAAGAGGACAAGCTCGTCGTGGCCCGCGCACGCCGCGTGCAGCGCTTCCTCTCGCAGCCGTTCTTTGTCGCCGAGCAGTTCACCGGGCTTCAGGGCGCGTACGTCTCCATCGAAGACACCATCAAGGGCTTCAATATGATAATGGACGGCGAGCTTGACAAATATCCCGAGGCGGCGTTCCACCTTGTAGGCACAATAGAGCAGGCCATAGAGAAGGGCGAACGCCTCTTGAAAGAGCAGGCCTAACCTATAAAGAGTCAATAGTATGGAAACGCCACTTAACCTTGAAATCGTCTCACCGGAGAGAGTAGTCTTCAGTGGCGACGTTGAGCT
>CAKVCS010000196.1 GCA_934725785.1 uncultured Bacteroidales bacterium
ACGCCTACTTGCTGTTCTTCTTGTAATACTTAATCATCTTCGGTACGACCTCCTCGACAGTGCCTGTTATGACGTAGTCGGCAATCTTGTTGATGGGGGCCTCGGGGTCCGAATTGATGGAGATGATCATGGAGCTGTCTTGCATGCCGGCGATGTGCTGAATCTGCCCCGAGATGCCGCAAGCGATATAGAGCTTGGGGCGTACGGTGACGCCCGTCTGGCCAATCTGGCGGTCGTGGTCGACCCATCCGGCGTCAACCGCCGCGCGGCTTGCGCCCACCTCGGCGTGCAGCTCCTTAGCCAGCTCGAACAGCTTGTCGAAGCCCTCTTTGCTGCCGACGCCGTAGCCGCCGGCCACGATTATGGGCGCGCCTTTCAGGTTGTTCTTGGCGGCCTCCACATGGCGGTCAATGACCTTGACCACGTAGTCGGTCGTGGGCACGTATTTTGCCACGTCGTGGTGAATCACCTCGCCCTTATAGTTCTGGTCGAGTATCTCCTTTTTCATCACGCCGTCGCGCACCGTGGCCATCTGCGGGCGGTGCTCCGGGTTGACGATGGTGGCGATGATGGAGCCGCCGAAGGCCGGGCGGATCTGGTAGAGCTGGTCCTCGTAGTGCTTGTCGACCATCTGGCCGTTCTCCTTGACCTTCATGTCGAAGCTGCCTATCTCCAGTTGTGTGCAGTCGGCCGTGAGGCCGGAGTGGAGGGCTGACGACACGCGCGGGCCGAGGTCGCGGCCTATTACGGTCGCGCCCATGAGGCATATCTGCGGCTTCTCCTCCTTGAAGAGGTTGACAACTGCCGATGTGTGGGGGAGCGACGTGTAGGGGAAGAGGCCCTCGGCGTCGAATATGTGGACCTTGTCAACGCCGTAGGGCAGGACCTGCTTCTCTACGCCGTCAAGTTTGTGGCCTATGCAGAGGCACTCAAGGGCCACGCCGAGCTCGTTGGCGAGCTTGCGCCCCTTGGTGAGGAGCTCCAGGCTGACGTCGGCCACCTTGGCGCCTTCGAGCTCGCAATATACGAATACGTTATTCATTTCTAAAGCAATAAAGCTGTGGGTTGTGTCGCGGCCGCGCGGCTGGCGCGCGGCCCGCTCGTTTGTTTCTTGGTGGCTTCTTTAGCCTATTGTGTTGCTGCCTATCAGTTCAGCCATCAGGCTGTCTATGTCCTCGTCGCTCGATGAGAAAGCCTTGCTCTCCTTGGCGGTGAAGACTATGCTCTTGACGGCCTTGACGTTGGTGGGCGAGCCGGCCTTGCCGATCTGTGCGGGGTCGGCGTCTATGTCCGCCGCTCCCCACTGCGTTATCGTGAGGTAGGGGCGTGCGGCGTAGAATGCCTTCTCCGCCTCGTCGGTCAGCGCGGCTATCTCGGGTGCTGGCTTGGCCTTCTTATATTTCATCGTCAGCTTGGCGTTGCGCGTGCGGCACGGGGCGGCCGAGCCGTTCACCGTCACGACGATGGGCAGCGGGGCCTCCACGGTCTCCACGCCGCCGTCTATGTGGCGCTTGGCGGTGATGGTCTTGCCCTCCATCTTGATAATCTCCTCGGTGTAGGTTATCTGCGTCAGCCCGAGTTTCTCGGCCACCTGAGGACCCACCTGTGCAGTGTCGCCGTCTATGGCCTGGCGGCCGCAGAGGATGATGTCATACCCGCCGACCTTCTTGATGCCTTGCGCAAGGGTGTAGCTCGTGGCCAGGGTGTCGGCGCCGCCGAGGGCGCGGTCGGTCAGCAGGACGGTGTTGTCCACGCCGCGGAAGAGTCCCTCGCGCAGCACGTCGGTGGCCTTGGGCAGGCCCATCGTTCTCATGGTGATTGTCGAGCCGGGGGGGGCGTCCTTTATGCGAAGCGCCTGCTCCAGGGCGTTGAGGTCCTCTGGGTTGAATACGGCCGGCAGGGCGGCGCGGTTGACGGTCCCTTCGGGTGTCATGGCGTCGGGGCCTACGTTGCGGGTGTCGGGCACCTGCTTGGCCAGGACGATAATCTTATATCCCATTTGTCGTCTTGATATGGTTAGATGAATATTTTAAACAAAAGCTAATTTCACGCCTAAGTACGCAAAATTAGCTTTAATTGTCGAATTGTGAAACTTGGTGTGGATTAGCGATAAAGGAATTGGTGGTTTTTAAAGGCGTCTGCCCATAATTCTTTCTTTCGCGACCTGTTTGATGTCTTCCCAGGTCTCGTCATGCGTGGTGACGGCAAGAGCTATGAATGTCATGACTCCTGCTGACGCTCCCGCGATCAGTTGCGATAATGGCGTTGCCGGGATTGAGGAGGCTGCGTAGCTGGCCAAGCCTGCTGCGACTGATTTCAGCAGAACCGGCACATTATACCAGATTTGCTGCCAAAAGCCGAAGTCTAAGAACTTTTTGGTATAGTGACAATTGAAGCAATATGCTATAAGGCCGTAGACGGAGCGGCCGAAGCACAGCCAAAACAGTCCGAGAGGCAGCGAGGCAAACAGGATTATGAATGCTATGGGTTTCTTTATCAATTCGAGCTTTAGTACCAGGTCCGTGCGCCCCTTCACGTACAGCACATTCAAGTTTATGTGGGTCAATGGGTCAAAAAAGGCGCCGAGGCAAAGAGTCTGGAGCAGCGGGACCGCCGGCTGCCACTTGTCGCCAAGAAGGCTGCATATTAGTGGGTCTGCAAGTGCAATGAGGCAGCATAGCGTCGGGTAAAGGATGAATAGCGGTGTGCGGATGAATTTTTTATATGCCTTGCGTAGTTTCTCCGTGTCGTCTTGAACTTCGGCCATCAGTGGGAAGGCCACTTTCATGAAAACCGGCAAGACTATGTTGGTAGGTAATGTCGCGAACTGGTTTCCCCTGTTGTAGAATCCGACATCTTTTGCTGCGAACATCCTGCCTATAACGAGGGTGTAAAGATTATCATACACTGTGTTGATG
>CAKVCS010000197.1 GCA_934725785.1 uncultured Bacteroidales bacterium
AGTGCCGGCGGGGCTTGGCATGTTGGCCGGTTTTGACCGTTTATGCAATGGTAACCATTGTGGCTCCGAAGCCATATTCGCGGAAAGACGCGTCCTGATATGGGCATTTGGGATACTTGCGCTCCAGGAATCTGCGCAGCTCACCTTTCAGGACCCCTGCGCCTACCCCGTGAATGAAGACTATGCGCAGGCCCGGAGTGTGGCAGTGCTGCTCCATGGTGGTGCGCACGTGCTTCATCTGCACCTCGAGCATGTCCCTGTTGTCAAGTCCACGCGTGTCGGGCAGCAGGCTGTCTATGTGGAGGTCCACCTCTATCAGGTCTGTCGACTTGCTGGGTTTCGACACCTTGACGACCTCGGGCTGACGCCCCTCGCAGGCCCCCTTGGCGGCCTCTTTGGCTGTCAGCTGTTCCAGCTTGACTGCGAACTCGTCTTTTATGACGGGAAGGAGCATGGCCTTGCAGTCGAAAAAGTCGTTGTCGGTGAAGCTCCCGTCGCGCAGCATTTTGACGCCTTTGGGCTTTATCTCAACGTTGTATACCGGCTGGGGGCTGAAGGTGCGTATCTTCTTGTACATCAACAGCTGGACAGCCCACGTCTGCCCGTCGACCTGCATGGGGTTGAGCGTGTCTATTTTCTCCTTCGTGTTGGGCTCTATGGTCGACGCCGCAATGAGAGTCGACATGCCCTTCCCGTCGGTCCGCATTATTGCGTAGCTTGCGAAGTAGTTCGAGTCGTTCACCACGTGGAGGTCGATTGTCCCTGTGTTTCCATCGTCGGTTTTCGTCAGGGCCACGTAGAAGTGCGGTTCGGCGTCGTCTGTCGCGTCGGCGTCATACGTGTACTTGGGTTGCGCTTCCGGTTGTTTGGGCGTCTCTTTGCGCGGGGTAGGTATCACCACTTCGTCGTCCTCGTCGTCGTCTTCCTCCTCCTCGTCAGCCTTTATGCGCTCGCGCCAGCTGCTGCCTTCTAGCAGTTCTGTCTTGGCTTTCTTGTTGTTCTGCCCGTTCTTTTGGGCGTTGCGGGCGGAGCGGCTGTAGGCGTCGCCCTGCAGTTTCACTTCAGCGTCGTCTATCACTACGATTCCGCTGTCAAGCACGGGAATCTGAAATCCGTCCTCGTCCTCAACGTAGACCGTGTGCCCGTCTATGCGGGCCACTTTGCCGCCGCCCTCCTGGTTCAGGAAGCGCACGGTGTCCCCTATCTTGGTTCTCATCTTGTTAACTTGTATTTTCTGTTTATTCGCCCTGCCTTTTTGTCTACACTGCTACCTCGCCCTTTATGTGTGGCCAAGACTGGTACCCCTCCAGCTCGAAATCCTCATATCTGAAGCCGAAGATGTCCTTCACGTCGGGGTTGATGCGCATTGTCGGCAAAGGGTAGGGCTCGCGGGTCAGCTGCAGCTTTATCTGCTCAATGTGGTTGAGGTATATGTGGGCGTCGCCAAGCGTGTGTATGAACTTGCCAGGCTTGAGCCCGCATACCTGCGCCATCATCATGGTCAGCAAGGCGTAAGATGCTATGTTGAACGGCACGCCGAGAAACACGTCACCCGAGCGCTGATACAGCTGGCAGCTCAGTTTGCCGTCCGACACGTAGAACTGGAACATGGTGTGGCACGGCGGCAGCTTCATGTCCTCAATGTCGGCCACGTTCCAAGCGGACACAATCAGCCTGCGGCTCTCCGGGTTGTTCTTTATCATCTCGGCGACGTTCTTTATCTGGTCTATCGTGCCGCCGTCTTTCGCAGGCCATGACCTCCATTGGTGTCCATAGACCGGGCCGAGGTCGCCATTCTCGTCTGCCCACTCGTTCCATATCCTTACGCCGTGCTCCTGCAGGTAGTGCACGTTCGTGTCTCCGCTCAGGAACCACAGGAGCTCGTATATTATAGATTTTGTGTGGAGCTTCTTTGTCGTCAGCAGTGGAAAGCCGTCGGCAAGGTCGAATGACATCTGGTGCCCGAAAATGCTCATCGTGCCAGTCCCGGTGCGGTCGCCGCGCTTGTTTCCCTCGGTCAATATTCTCTTTGCGAGGTCAATATATTGCTTCATTTTTCCTTACGTGTTTGTCTCGGCATGTGGTCTTTTTCAGCCGCCGAATGTGCGTTGCCACCAGTTTGCCGGCTTGAGCGCGTTGCCCACTTTCTCAAGCTCGCCGAGCATCTCCGCCGCCGTGGCGAAGCGCCCGTCCACGCCGCGCCTCAGCGTCTCCGTCACCTCCTCGGGGCTTAGTCTTCGCGGCGGCAGGCGGAACGGTGCCTTGTATGCCGCGCGGCTGAGCACCGTGAAAAGCTCGTCCGTCATGCGGGCGGGCTGTTTCATAGGGTAGGTCAGCTGGAGGTTTATCAGCACCTCCGGGTTGCAGTCCGTGTATGGCGTTTTACCCATCACGAGGTGGTATATTGTTATGCCGAGCGCAAACAGGTCGGCCTGAGGGCCTACCAGCTCGTTGTGTTTGAGCAGCATCTCGGGCGGGGAGTATATGAGCGCGAACTGCGTCCGCTGGGTAGATGTGGTGGGGTGGGGCTGAGCCTGCTCGAAGTCTATCAGGGTTATGTCCGAGAAGTCGCACTTCGTCAGGTCTGCCCCCTCGCTGTGGCGCAATATGATGTTCGAGGGCTTTATGTCGCGATGGATTATGCCTGCCGAGTGGATGGCGTCAAGAGCCCTAAGCACTCCGCACCCCATCTTGACAAAGCTGTTCTCGTCAATTTTGCCATACACTCTCTTGTTGGCGAAGATGCTCTTGAGGTCTGTCCCCTCCACCATTTCGCGCGCCACGTAGACCCTCCCGTCATCGCCAGTGAACATGTCGACCACTCTTGCCACGTCGCGCCGCTCAATGCCCCTCAGCCTGCTTATGACGTCCGCCAGGCCCTCACGGTTGCGGTCCAGAGCCTTCAGTGTGACCC
>CAKVCS010000198.1 GCA_934725785.1 uncultured Bacteroidales bacterium
GAGTTCGAGCGATGTCTGATAATACACGACCTTCTCTTTCTTATACTGGTCAGTTATTGAAGATATGTCGCCCTGCAGCATGAAGTCCGCGCCCAGTTCGCGCCCCCACTTCTTTGCCGTCTCAGACGAGGCGAAATCCTGCTGTGCGGCCCTCTCTTTTCGCAGCGCCTCGCGCTTTTCTCCGGCTTGCACCAGGCGCACCTTACCAGATTGGATGAAAGCCTTCTCCACATCCTTGATGAATGTGTTGGCCTCTATGTGTTCGCTCGTGTTGTTATATACAAGGCCCACAATTACCACGGGCTTGTTCCCCCTGTGAGTCCTCTGGTGGTTGGCTATCCAATCTCCGCTCAGCACTTGGCTAACCATCTCCTCCGCCACAAGGCGGCTGTCGGTGTCGTTCCACCGCCCGCTAAGGTCTATCTGCTCGTTGACATCGACTCTTTCCACTCTGTGGCGGCAGCTGGTACCGAGGGCTGAGACCATAAGGCACACGGCTGCGACAAAATACAATCTCTTCATAAGTTTATCTATTTAAAAATCATACAGATGGCATCCATGATATTCTTAACCGAAACCTTGGGCTTTTCGCCCTCTTGCACGCAGAAATTCAAGATGCCGCCGCTGTCTATTTCCGCACCTCGCCAGCCTATTCGCAAATCGGCCGAGACGTAGGCCGAGGCGAAGTCGGTGAGGGCATTCTTGCGTTGGGTGAAGAATATGGCCACGTCATAACCCGCGGCCAAAAACCCCATTATGTCATCATCCTTGAACTTGAAGAAGAAAGAGACCGACTCATCGGTAAAATATTTTTCTCTTTCGTCCGATATTAAGTTATACGCCTCTCCTTTCTTCTTGTTGTAGAATCCGGCAATATTTATGTTTGAATTAGGGCATACCTTCCTCAGCTCACTTTTCAAGACGCCCACGGCCTCCCTGTTTTCTGCGCATGACACGTCTGCGACTATCAGGATGCGCCGTTTGTCGGCAATAGGACCGCTGAAATCATTAGACGCCCTCTTTTTCAGCCCATTCAGCCAATGGCCAATTCTTTGACGTAGGCCTAATGCGAAGTCAAGCATATGATTCTTTATTTGTCTACGGCTGTTTCATAAGCAGAAATCATGCCGTTAAGGTCTTCCAGACCTATGATTTTGACGCCAAGAGTGTTTGCCTTTTCCAATTTTGCCGGTCCCATATTGGCGCCAGCCACGACGTAGTCCGTCTTCTTGGATATGGAACTGGTGACCTTGCCGCCGTGGGCCGTTATCAACTCTTTTAGCTCATCACGTCCGATCTGCTCAAACACGCCGCTTACGACGAACAATTTGCCTGCGAGGGCCGTCGATGCCAACGTCGCCTCTTTACCCGACATCTGAAGCCCAGCTTGCTTAAGCTGCTCAATTATATCGATGTTCTTGGCATCATTGAAGAAATTGAACACGCTGCACGCTATTTTCTCTCCGACATCTGGGGTCGACACAAGCTGCTCCATTGTAGCGCTCATCAGCGAGTCTATATCAAGGAACGCGGCTGCTATCCTCTTGGCAACGGTGGTGCCGACATATCTGATTCCGAGAGCGAACAAGACCCTGTCGAATGGCCGTTGCTTCGAGTCGGCAATAGCCTCAATCGTCTTTATTGCTGACTTTGACTGAAATCCTGGCAAAGCCAGCAAATCGTCTACCGTCAATCTATATAAGTCGTGAAAATCACGAATTAGCCCTTTCCGGTAAAGCAACTCTATTTTCTCCTCGCCAAGCTGCTCAATGTCCATCGCCCCGCGCTCTACGAAGTGAATCAGCCTCCCTATTATCTGCGGGTCGCAGGCATTGTAGTTCGGGCAGTACGAGGCGGCCTCGCCCACCGCTCTGACAAGAGGCGCTCCGCATACCGGGCATTGCGACGGGAACTCGACAGGAGGCGCGCCGGGCAGTCGATCGTCTTCCTCTACGCCGACGATCTTAGGGATTATCTCCCCCCCCTTCTCAATGACGACCATGTCTCCGATATGCAGCCCGAGTTCCTTTATGATGTCAACGTTATGGAGCGAGGCCCGCTTCACTATCGTACCGGCGAGCTGCACCGGGTCCATATTCGCCACGGGTGTCACGACGCCGGTCCGACCCACTTGAAACGTAACCTTGCGAAGTCGGCTGCGAGCTTGCTCCGCCTTAAACTTGTACGCAACGGCCCAACGCGGGCTCTTGGCCGTCAGCCCCAACTCGGATTGTACTGACAAGTTGTTAACTTTCAGCACTATCCCGTCTATATCATAGGGCAGTTCGTGTCTCTTGGCGTCCCATTCGTCTATGTATGAGTATATCTCGTCAAGATTGCCGCATAGTCTGTAATTGGGTGAAATCACAAACCCCCAGTGCTTAGCCGCCTCCAGGCTCTGTGTGTGCGTCTCGAATGACATGTCGTCAGTCAGCACGTAATAGAGCATGCATGAGAGCGGACGCTCGGCCGCCAGGCTGCTGTTTTGAAGTTTTAGGGAGCCCGCCGCGGCGTTGCGCGGGTTCGCGAACGTCGGCTCTCCTATATCTGCCCGTTGCCTGTTCAGAGCTTCGAACCCGGCACGCGGCATCAAAATCTCGCCGCGCATCTCAAGGTGGGCCGGGTAGTCACCGACAAGCGTCAGCGGAACCGTCGGAATGGTCCGGACGTTGCGCGTTACGTCGTCGCCAACGGCGCCATCCCCGCGCGTTGCGGCGCGAACCAGTCTCCCGTTCTCATATACAAGGCTTATGGATGTGCCGTCGAATTTCAGTTCGCATGACACGTCAAGCCTTTGTCCCGCATCGGTGCACACTCTGTCATAGAATGCGGCAACCTCCTGCCGGCTATAAGTGTTGCCGAGCGACAGCATTGGGCGGCTGTGCCTCACCTGCTCAAAAGCGACGTTCAAGTC
>CAKVCS010000199.1 GCA_934725785.1 uncultured Bacteroidales bacterium
TGCCTGAACAGCTCGCCCAGCTGCGGAACTTTGACGCACAAATCTTGGCAAGGCATATGGGTGAAACGAGCGAAGTCCACCCAAACACGCTCGCACGAGGCAAACGAACGAGATTTCTCTCCCAACCCCTCGATGGCGTTCGTCTGATCAATGATGCGATAGTCAACCAACAGGGCAGCAAGCTGCTCCATTCCAACGCTTTGATCCCACAGCCACGCCTGGGCGCCACCAGCGATGACGCGGCGCACGTCATCGACCACGTTTGCCACACCGATTGCCTTGCCAAGCACAAGCAGCGCGCCTCCCTCGTAACTCTCAAGGAAGCTCTTCAAAGCATCGAGCGCGCCTTCCCTGGTCATAAGGCCCGCAAGGCGGCCCTGGGTTCCTGCGGGGGCACCGATAAGATTGCGGCCGAACTCGTCCGCAAGCACCGGCACGCTTTCGCCGGCACGCGGACTCACTACAGATGCCAGGCCATCGATAAACACACCCAACCCAAGCGCCGGGCCGGTATCTTACAAGCACCATATGGGGCACCCGAGTTCAGTTATCTTGCTCCTGACACGTGCCACCGTCTGCTCGACCGACAGGTTGCCCGGCACGCCGAACGCCTCGCAGGCAAACTCGACGAACCTTCTCTGCCCCTGCGTCATGACCTCGAGATACTTCTCCCGATAGCGGGGCACCTGCCTGATTCCCCGATGCTTCATGCACTCGTCGATGAAGTCTGCGAGCTTCTCCGGCGTCATGACGCCGCCATCCTCGCCCGCCTCGCCCACTCCATAGCGATAGGAGCCGTCCGTGTACTCGCGCAGCAAGAAGCCCATGAGATAGGCATACATGTTGCATGGCATGAACCCACGCTCAGCGAGGAAATCGTACACGGCGCATATGCCCACGCGCGCATCGTGGCTGAGAGACTCCTTGATGAAGTCGTCAAGCTGCCTCTTCAGTCTGCTCACTGGCAGCGGGCGCAGTCGGGGGTCATCCCAGTAGCCCTCAACATGTAGAACGTCTCCAAGCATTGCGGTGACAGACGTCTGCTGATAGCTTCCGCCGCACTCGCGCTTTATACCACGCAGCGCTCCGTTCTTGAGCCCGTTGCACGTAAAGAAGCTCTCTGATACGCGAGCCCGGTCAAAAGCAAGCGGGTAGCATTGCATCACAAGGCCAAACAGCGCCTCTTTGAACGCGTCGAAGTTAGCGCAGTGCTTCTTCTCTCCGCCGATGTTGACCTCGAACGAACCGTTCACGACAAAGCTTTTCCATGCAGCCAAAACCTGGTCGGCATTGCGCTTCTGGTTGTCCGCCTGGTTCGCATCCTTGTTGCGCCAGTACTCCTCATTAGCCGAGAATGTGGCCCATTCATCGAAATGGTCAACCCCGAGAAGCGTCGTCGTAGCATCGATGAAAACCGTCGTGCGGTGCTGCTCTTTTGCGGCAGCCTCGTTTATCGTTCTGCGCAGCTGAATCTGCTCGTCCTCGTTGCGCGCAAAGCATAGCACGGCCTGGATTTGATAGCCTCCCTCTTTGTTTGCGGCGTCGTTGGCAGCTTTTCTGAAGTCGTCCACGCAGGCGACCCGTATCTCGAAACGCATCTGGAGAGCAGGGGGCAAGCGCGACTCGATGCCGGCCCCCAACCCCGCGTCCTCAATCAAACGGCGGGTTCTCGTCTCGTCAAGCTTGCGCTGCTTGATTGTATCGATTGCGACCTGGTCGCCCGACACGGCAGAGGCCGCATACTCGTCACCTTTCGCCGTGGGGTTGATATAGAGTATTTTCTGCCTTCCTACCAGAACGTTCGTTGCGATGCTCGACGCCCTTCCGTTTTCCAGCGCTGAATCTCCCTGAAACGCAAGGTCAAGGTTCTTCTTGTTGGGTCGCAGTATCTCGACGCTGTTGTTGAGCTTCTGGCTGATTGCCTGCATCATCAAAACGGCCTTGAGCACGCGCCGCTCTTCCGTGTTGAGCTCGCGCTCGTGACTCGGATAGGTGTCGAGCGTCGCAGCAACTATGAAATCGAGGTTGCTCCTACCGCTTTGCAGCGTGTTGTCGTCGGTCCCCTTCTCATAGAAGAAGTTCCAAAGGTAATCTATGGTCAGAATACCGTCCTCGTCCTCCGGGCCATGGTTGTGGATGAACCATTGAAAGGCCTGGAGGCCGTCGGTGTCGGCGTTCTTGATGAAGCTGAACATGCTGCGCTGGTTTGAGGCAAACGTGGTCGATATGTATTTGAGCAGCAGGGCTGCCATGGGGTGGATGGGAAGGAGTTTAGACAGCGAGCGGTCCGTCGACCCGCTTACCACAGCAGCGACCGCCCTGCGCGCCTCGGGCATGCGGCTGTTGAGGTCGCCCGACAGCTCCTCCCACTCTTGCCGCGCCGCAGGCTTCACCTTCAACGCATGACCAATCAAGTCGAAGGCCACCGAATCCGGCAGCTCAATCTCACGGCGCACAAAACGGTCGCGCACAATCTTGAACGACTGGTCGCCCTCACTGGCAAGCGAACCCGACATGTGCGTGACAATCATCAGGTAAAATGGCTTCTCGCTCGCCAGCTCCGCCAGCTTTTGAAACTCGTCGAGCGAAGTGCGGTTGTTTTTGAAAAACGAAGAGAACTCATCCCATACAAGTACAAGCGCCGTCAATCGGTTTTCCTCAATGACCTCGGAGATCCAGGCGGTCAAGTCCTCCATGCTGAGTTCGAACGCCTTGATGCCCTCGGCTTCCGCAACCGCAAGAATATCGGCGACGAGTTCGGATGCGTCGCGCTCCAAATCGCTGAGCTGGCCAATGATGTCGTCAACCGACTTGTTTGCCAGGCTGCCTCGCCCGCAATGCTCCGGCTTTGCCGCCATGATTTCGAACATCTG
>CAKVCS010000200.1 GCA_934725785.1 uncultured Bacteroidales bacterium
CCCCTTGCGCACCCGCTGCGCTCGAGGGCCATGAGGTAGGGCTCGGGGTCCGGCTTGCCCCTCTCCACGTCGGCCCCGCACACCAGCGTCTCCTTGCCTATGCCGAACGCGTCGCGGAGTTTGCCGACGAGCGATGGTTGCCTCGAGCCTGTCACGACGTACACTTTGAGGCCGAGCTTCGGCAGGGTGGTCAGGAGTTCTCTCATCCCTGGCAGGATGCGGGGCTGGGGGCGGCTGTGCATGAGCTCGGTCTTGCGCTTGTATATGCGCTCCACGTCCTCAGGCGTGGCCCCGTGGCCAAGCTCGCGGTTGAACACCAGGTTTATTGTGCCCTTGGCCGTACGGCCCTCATTGGCGTACGCCTCCTCGGGGTGGAACGTTATGCCCTCCGCCTCGAACGCTTTGCACCAGGAGTACTCGTGGTTCGGCATGCTGTCGTACAGCACTCCGTCCATGTCAAAAAACACAGCTCGTAACATACTTACATTCTTTGCTTGGACGCCTCGCCGCCAGCCACAGCGGGCTTGCCTCTGGGCGAAAAATAAAAGACGGCGGCCCCGCTGGTGGCTCACTGCCCCCGGGGTCGCCGCAAAGTGTTAACTCCTGAGCCTCGGAGCGGGCGCCGCCGAACAGCTACCCGTCGCCGGCTTGGGCTTACGCGTTGAAGTGGTAGAGGAACACGATGTCGCCGTGTAGGCGGGCTTGCGCTGGCCCTCTATCTCGAGCTTCACGCTCATGGTCGCCTTGGTCGTGCCGCGCAGGTTGAGGACCTCCTTCACATCAACGTGAAGGCGGACGCGGCTGTCTACGACCACGGGCTGCTGGTAGCGGAAGTTCTCTATGCCGTAGTTTATCTGGTCCTTTATATTCCTCACGTCCACAATCTGCTCCCAGAGGTGAGGCAGGATCGAGAGGGTCAAGTATCCGTGGGCAATCGTGTTGCCGAACGCGCTCTCGCGCTTTGCCTTCTCCACGTCAACGTGAATCCACTGGTGGTCGAGTGTGGCGTCGGCAAATAGGTTTATCTGCTCCTGAGTGAACTGGTGCCAGTCCGACACCCCGAGTTCCTTGCCAACGAGAGCCTCGAGCTCGGCGTGGCTATTGATAATCTGTGCGCTCATTTTTTGTTTATCGATTTATGCCGCGGTCACCGTAAGGGTTTAGTAGGCGACCGCGACGCCCGCGAATTTAGCCAAAAAATCTAAACTAAGGCATCATGCCGCCGCCTTGGCATTCCTCATTACGTAGCGCCACACCTATTTAAGTTGTACATTTGACAATTTTCGTGGCAAAAGAGCTATCTTTGCCGCGAAGAATCCATTTTTTCGCAAGTGATGCTTATAAAGCGAATTGTGTGTGTGGCCGCCTCTGCGATGGCTCTGACTGGCTGCGGCGGACCTCTTGGCGAGAGGGAGTTGCGGGCGGTCGGCACCTATCGGACTTACATGACGGAGAGCGTCAGGGACGGCAGCATGCGGTGCGTGGCCAGGGCCAGGGTCGATGAGACGCTCGGCCTTTCTGGGCTTGAGTGCGAGATGAATGTGGATCTCACGTTCCACTTCTCGGGGGCGCTGGAGTTCCAGGACGTCAGGGTGAGCTACAAGACGCTCGTCTCGGGCGATTGGGGTGTGGACGGCGACACGCTTCGCCTCATGCCCGACTCCGCCACGATGCGCACCACTTTCGTAGGCTCGAACGCCTCCAACAACGTCGAGGAGGCCATGGTCAGGCAGCTGAGACGCAACGTCATAGCCGACATCCAGCCGCGCCTGTGCATGCAATACGCCAAGAAGAGCAGGGTCTCCATGGCGGTCAGGAGTTTCGGCGACTTCGGGGTCGTAGGCTCGCTGCCCGACTCCTCCGTCGTTCTTCTTCAAAGAACCAATTGACACATTTCCACCACAAACACACAAGCACGCCATGGCAGGCCGCTAATATGCGAGAACGACTCGCGACAGGCCTCCGCAACGGGCTGAGGACTCAATATGACAGACAATTTTGATGCGACAAAGAAGGCCTACAGTATCGGCATAGATGCGGGCTCTACCACAATTAAATTCGTCGTTTTGGACAAGGCGGATGGGAGCGTGGTCTACAGCTCCTATCGGCGTCATTTCGCTGACATCCGCAAGTGCTTGGAGGACACGCTTGCCGACATGGAGAGGAGTGTCGGGGGCGACCCCGTCTTCAGCGTGTGCGTCACCGGCTCGGCGGGCATAGGCCTCGCCGAGCGCTCTGGGCTGCCATTCGTCCAGGAGGTCTTGGCGGCAAGCGCGGCCATGAGGGAGACCGGGCGGACCGATTTCACACTTGTCGACCTCGGAGGCGAGGACGCCAAGATGGTCTTCTTCCACAAGGACAAGAGCCCCGACATCCGTATGAACGGCTCCTGCGCCGGCGGCACGGGAGCCTTCATAGACCAGATGGCCACGCTCATGGACATCGAGCCCAAGCAGATGAGCGACGCCGCTGCCTCTTTCACCCGCATATACCCCATAGCCTCAAGGTGTGGCGTCTTCGCCAAGACCGACGTGCAGAACCTCGTGAGCCGCAGGCTGCCGGCGGGGGACATAGCCGCCTCAATCTTCAACGCAGTGGCCATGCAGACCATGACCACGCTCGCCCACGGGGCCGACATCATAACCCCGGTGCTCTGCACGGGCGGACCTCTCACGTTCCTCCCCTCGCTGCGCCAGGCCTTCATAAGGGTGATGAACATAAAGCCCGAGGAACTCATACTCCTCCCCGGGGCGGAGACAACGACGGCGAGGGGCGCCGCCCTCTCTGCAGCCAAGGTGGCCGACCTCACGATTGCCGACATCCGAGAGAGGCTCAAACGCGAGACGAAAAAGGGCGGTGAGCAATACCTCTC
>CAKVCS010000201.1 GCA_934725785.1 uncultured Bacteroidales bacterium
CCTTGACCCCTATGATTCCCGAGGAGAGCAAGTTCCGCATCTACGTGGCCCCGCTCGCGGGAATAAACTTCGACCAGCTCACTCGCATCCAGACCACTGACAACAGGCTGATTCGCCGCATTGTGCGCGACTACTACAGCCGCGGGCACAATGCCGAGGCAACCATCGCCATGTGGCCAAGCGTCCGCCGTGGCGAGGACAAGTTCATCTACACGAACCAGGAGGAGGCCGACGTGATGTTCAACTCGTGCACCTTCTACGAGCTGGCCGTGCTGAAATCAAAGGCCGAGCCCCTTCTTCTCGAGGTGCGCCGGAACTCGCCACAATACGGCGAGGCGCGCCGGCTGCTCGACTTCCTGAGCTACTTTGAACCCCTGAACGGCGAGACGGTACCGCCGACGTCGCTGCTGCGCGAGTTCGTGGGCGGCAGCTCGTTCGACTACGACTGACCCCACGGAAAATATTTAACGGCGGGGCGCACCGTGACGGGAATCGCGATGCGCCCCGCCTCTTTTTGTGTAAGGGGGGGGGGCATACCGCAAAAATGGGAGATTAATAACGCACGGGGGTTATGCGCCTAAATGCCCCAAAAATATATCTTTGCCAAACACAAGGAGAACGACAAAAAGATCGGCAAAAACGCCACAAGACCCAATCAATGTATAAGCTACCATCATCCCTGACGGCCGACATAGACTACACGGCCGACTTGATAAAACAGTATAAAGACGGCAAGATAAGCGGCGGGCAGCTCAAGAGCAACCGCGTGCCGATGGGCATATACGAGCAGCGCGCCGACGGCCACTTCATGTTGCGAATAAGGTGCACGGGCGGCCTGATACAGCCCGAGCAACTGCGCCGCGTGGCCGAGGTGGGCAAAGAAGTCAACTGCTCGCACATTCACATAACCACCCGGCAGGAGGTGCAGATACACGACGTGTCGATAGACGAGGCGATACCGAGCCTGCGCAAGCTGCAAGAGGCAGGCCTCGGCACCCAGGGCGGCGGCGGCAACACCATCCGCAACATGCTGGTTGACGAGCGCACGGGCGTGACGGCGGAGGAGGCCTTTGACGTGACGCCCTGGGCCCAGGCGCTGACCACGCGGCTCATAGCGGAGAAAGACTCGTTCACCATGCCGCGCAAGCTTAAGATAGCGTTCGACGTAAGCGAGCAAAGCGCGAACTTCGCCCTTGTCAACGACTTCGGCTTCGTGGCCAAGAAGCAGGATGGCGTAGAGGGCTTCGCCTGCTACCTCGGCGGGTCGGTGGCCTCGGATCCTCACCTCGGGTGGAAAGTGTTCGACTTCCTGCCCGCCACCGAGATATTCCGCGCCGTGAAGGCGGCAAAGAACTTCTTCAACGAAAACGGGAACAGGAAAAACAGGCACAAGGCGCGAATAAGATACATATTCTACAAACTTGGCGACGCCGAGACCATTGCCCTCTACCACAAGTATTTCAAAGCACTCGAAGGAGACGCGTCGCTGACTCTCAAGCCAGACGAAGAGAGGCTCACGATAAAAGCCCCCGCCGCGCCAGAGAGCGCAGGGGTGGACGACTTCGCGTTCGGCCTGTGGAAACTGCGGTATGCGAAGGCCCAGCCCAACGGGCTGTGGAACTTCGTGGTGCCCGTCTTGCACGGCAACGCCACTGCCGACACGTTTGCCAAGATAGCCGACATAACCACCCCATATGGCCAGGACGTCATCCGCTTCACGCCGCGCCAGAGCATGCAGGTGCGCAACGTGCCGGAAGACCACCTGCGGGGGCTATACAAGCAGTTCAAGGGACTAGGGTTCGACATGGACGAGCCCGAGATAATAAGCAACATAGCCTCGTGCACGGGCGCGGACACATGCCGACTGGGCATATGCCTGCCCAAGGGAGCCGTCGAGGCCATAAAAGAGGAGCTGACGTGCAGAGGCATGAACCTGGACAAGGCGGCGGACGTGAACATCAACCTTAACGGCTGCACGAACATGTGCGCCCAGAGCGTATGGTCCGGCCTCGGCCTCTCGGGACGCATAGGCCGCGAGGGAGACCACGCCTACCCCGCCTACACGGTGTGGGCGCAAGTGAAAGGCAGGCGCGAGCTCGGCGTGAACCTCGGATGGCTCCCTGCCCGCAACGTCCCGAGCTTTGTGGCGGACTACGTGGCGGCATACATAGGCAAGAAGGACACGTACGGCAGCCATGACGCTTTCCTCAAAGCTGAGGGAGAGAGCGTCATAAAAGAGCTGATAGCCAAACACAAGGCGGTGCCGTCATTCGGCAGGGACAAGAACTACTATTTCGACTGGGGCGCGGAGGAGATATTCAGCCTCTCGAGCCATGGCAAAGCCGAATGCTCAGCAGGCCTATTCGACATAATAGAGCTTGACGAGCAGATAATCAACAACCAGTTCAAGAAACTTGCCGAGGCTGGCACGGATGCCGGAGGAGCGTTGAAAGAGATGGCATTCTCGGCTTGCCGCATGCTGCTGGTGACACGCGGTGTCGAACCCCGCGATGAGAAAGACGTCTATGACCAGTTCCTCGAGCTGTTCGTAAAGCCGGGCATAGTGCCTGGCAAATACGCAGAGACCGCACTTGCGGCAAAGGCAGGCGAAGACTTGACCAAGAGGCGGAGCGACGTCGAGGCTCTCGCCCGCCTTATGATCGAACTGTACAAGGGCATGGACGACAGCCTGCAGTTCAAGCTGCCGGCGACGCCAGCGGCCGAGACCGCGCAAGCCGAGCCTACCACACAAGAGGCGGCGCCCAGCACAGGGGGGGAAACCTCTGAGACGGGCAAGGCCGACGTGAAAAAGGACTTCCGAGGCGTGGCGTGCCCGATGAACTTCGTAAAGACGAAGAT
>CAKVCS010000202.1 GCA_934725785.1 uncultured Bacteroidales bacterium
GTTGAGCAGCTGTCTCAGTTGCTCAATGTGCAGGTGGCGCGGGGGCTGGCCTTCGGCTCCGACTGCACAGAGCAAGATATGGCGGCCAAGGCCGAGGAGATTACTGTAAGATTCGTTGAGAGGCTGGGCGAGATTAAGAGGCTGCTTTACACCGATGTCGACGCCATGCTCCACAACGACCCCGCTGTGCGCAGCTCGGGCGAGGTGATTTTCTGCTACCCGATGGTCCAGGCCATGACACACTACCGCACGGCCCACGAGCTGCTCTCCATGGGCGTGCCGGTCATACCGCGCATGATATCGGAGCTGGCGCATTCGCTCACGGGCATAGACATACACCCGGGTGCCTCCATTGGCGACCACTTTTGCATTGACCACGGCACGGGCATCGTCATCGGCGAGACGTGCGTCATCGGCAGCCACGTCATGCTCTATCAGGGCGTCACGCTCGGGGCCAAGAGCTTCTCGCGAGGCGACGACGGGATGCTGCTCAACGTGCCCCGCCATCCGATTATCGAGGACGGCGTCACCATCTACTCCAACGCCTCCGTCCTGGGGCGCGTCACCATTGGTAGGGGTACCGTCATTGGCGGCAACGTATGGCTCACGCACAGTGTGGCGCCGGGCTCCGTCATCCTCCAGAGCAGGGCTCAAAGCTTGAGCTTCACGGATGGGGCGGGAATATGAACTGCAGCCAGCGGAGCCTATAAGAAATTAAAGCATCATGTCTCCGCCACCGACAATCACCCTCTGGTGGTGAGCGCTTTGGCGCATACGGGGCGGGTCGTGTTAGTGTAATTTTTGTCAGTTGCCCTCTCCGACGCCGATGTCGGGGAGGGCTCTTATGTTTTCATAGCCGTCCCGCAACGCCCTCACGTCATCCAATTTGCAAAAAAAAGTCGCCAAAGGCTAAAAAACTATCAGCCGTTTCCTGTCCAAGTGTGGCATTTTTTGATTTGTTTTGACTAATTTCACACGCTGAAACCGCAGACGCGCGTCATGACTAAATATCGTTTCAAAACCTTCGCCGCCTCGCTTATGCTTTTCGCCATGGCAGAGGCGTACTCTTTCTCTCAGACTCAAATGACGGCCGATGACAGCAAGGCTTTCCGCACTGCTCTCAAAATGGCCGACAAATCCAACAACAGGGGGGCTATCGGCATCCTCCGCGGGCTCTATGACAAATATCCCGACAACCTCAGCGTGTCATACAACCTCGGCGTTTGCTACATCAATGCGAGCGGCAACCCCGACTCTACCCTCTTCTTCCTCAACAGGGTCAAGGAGCTCGATGACAACGACACGTGGGACGAAGCCCGAATCGAGCTCAACCTCGCCATAGCGCGCGCGCAGCAGCTGTGCGGCCGTCCGCAGGAGGCTCTCAAGGTATACGATGAGGTCGAGAAGGTAGATTCGCAGAAGGCCTATGCCGACATGATAAAGCGCGAGAGGGGCGTGTGTGAGGCCGCTATCGTCCTTATGAGGCAGCCCGTCCACCTCGTCATGCGTAATGCGGGCGACGACGTCAACTCGTCAAACAACGACTACCGCCCCGTCCTAACCGCCAGCGAGGACACCATGTACTTCACATCCCGCAGGCCGAAGAAGGATGCCGACAAGAACATTGTCTTCGATGACGGGCAGTCGGAGGAGGGGGTCTACTTCTCCGTCCGCCGCGGCAACAAGTGGGATGGCGGCAACTGGGGGCCTGCGCACCAGGTGAGGGGGCTCATTGCCAATGAAAAGGGAAGGGCGGGGCAGGAGACTGCCACCTCCCTGTCCGCCGATGGCAACGAGATGTACCTCTGCCACGACGGCGACATATACGTCTCGCACAAGGACACCACCACCGGCCAGTGGAAAACCGCCACTCCCCTCCCCGAGCCTGTGAACTCGGTGTATAACGAGGACTTCGCCTTCATCACGCCCGACGGCCAGAGCCTCTTCATCTCGTCCGACTGCCCAGGCGGCTTCGGTGGCAAGGACATATACCGTTCGCGCAGGCTGCCCAACGGCCAGTGGGGCGAGCCCCTCAACCTTGGCCCCGGCGTCAACACCGAGGAGGACGAGGACGCGCCTTTCTTCCACGCCCAGACTGGCATTCTCTACTTCAGCTCGAGGGGCCACAACAGCATGGGAGGCTATGACATATATTACGCGCCCGAGAATGACCGCGGCGAGTTCGAGGTCTCGACCAACATAGGCTACCCCATCAACTCCGCCGACGACGACCTCTATTTCTCGCCATCTGTCGATCGCGACAGGGCATACTACTCGTCTATCCGCTGGCACGATGGCGTCAAGGCTCCATCTTACGACCTCTACGAGATTGAGTATGACCAGCCCGAGCAGAACCGGATGGCCGTTGTGGCCGCCAAGGTCAAGGCTCCAAGCCTTGTGGACGTCACGGTTCTCACCCTCCAGGGTGGCGACATCATCGGAATAGGCCGCCCCAACGTCCACTCTGGCAATTTCGTAACCATCGTCGAGGCCGGCGGCGAGTACGACCTCGTTGCATATTGCGGCACCGACTCCATTACCGCCCACGTGGCAACCCTCAAGAGTCAGAGCTACTATGCGTCTCACGCCCCCATAGAGATCGCCCCCTTCGTCTTCGACCAGGGCATCAGCGCCGGCAACCGGACGTCGGGCTGCATAGACGCGTCCGAGGCCAAGTCCGCCGCGGCGCGCAACTCCGCACTGCCCGATGACGACCGCCCCTACACGGTGCAGCTCATGAGCCTCCGCAGGCCGCTCGATATGAGCTTGCTCAGCTCTCGCCTTGAGCCCGACAGCGTGGCGGAGTTCAGGTATCGCGACGGGTGGTTCGTCTACAGCTACGGGGCCTACTCCACAT
>CAKVCS010000203.1 GCA_934725785.1 uncultured Bacteroidales bacterium
GCCTTCCGTACACTTCGAGATGTCGTAGAACATCTTGGCACGGCTCATGACACCACCCGAAGATAGCCAGCCATAGCGACTCACTCGGCCAAACAGGTAGGATTTGCCCGTACCCTTAGGAGCGAGCTCTATCAGGTTGAGTCGTTTTTCACAGAAGGGGAGCAACCGCGTGAGCATGGTCAGCTTCTGTTCCTCGCTTGCATAGCCGTCAGCATTGTAGTCGATTGCACCAAGCAGCAGATTGATCCACTCTTCTGTGGAGAATTGCACGCGAGCGTCCTTGTAGAACTCAAGGTTGACCGTGTAGGGCCGAAAGTTCCTAAAACTGACAAGGCGAATCTTGCCTGGACGTTTCGGCGTGGCCCCATCATCGGGAGGACGGTACCCAAGCTCGAGCATGCCCCACACCTCGCGGCCTCCCACCAGGTCGTCACGGGAGGCGTTCCAAACCGACTCCTCGATTATCGTCTCTTTGGCAGAAAGGCCGAAATCGGGCAAGGAAAACGACATCTCCCCCGTCTTGACGTCCACCTCGATCGCAATCTTCGCAAGAAGCTTGACCCGCTCCCCGTCCATCACGATGCGGCTCTTAATGGCCGTCCAGTCGGCTTTGCGCGGGATAAATCGATTGACGAAGGCAGCGAGCTCCTCGGTGTCGAAAACACCGTTCTCGTCCTCAAATTTGCGCAGCAGCCAGTCCCTCATGAACGAAGGAAGATTGAGCGACGCAAAGAAATTGCTGGTACGCAAGTCTTTATACACAGCCATATCGGCAAAGTACTTCTTGAGCTTCTCTTCCATGCAGCTGTCCCTCTCCCCTACCACTCGAACCAGTCCTCGTCATTGGCGGTGGCAGATTCATTTACCACCTCGAAATCGATTGACCCAATCAGTGTGTCGCCGTCGTATACCTCACCGCAATATGCGCCGGCCCGCGAGATGCCATCGAGATGCGTCACATATGTGCCGGGCACGCCTTCTTGACATGCGCGATATGCCTTTCCCTCCAGATGCAAAGAGGGTTGTTCGAGCGGTGCGGTCGAGTAAAACGAGACCCTGGGCGTCTCTCTAAAGCTCATTTGCACAACGCCGGTCTGGCATGTCACGGATATGGAGGAAACGGGCAGGCCGAGCTCGATGATAGGCACGAGAACCTCTTCGAGCGACGCACCGCCATGCACCTCGAACTTTGCCTTGCGCCCACCGCGGAAACGGTCATAGTTCGCCAAGACCCAATACCCGTTCTCCTCGGCTGCACAGTCCGGGCGCTCGTCGATTTCACTCACAAGGCAGCAGCGCCCCGAATGCTCACCGCGTTCCCGCATGGTCCACTTGTTCTCGCTGTCGTGGACAACCGCAAGGCGGCTTGCCCCGTGGTCGGAAGCCACAACCACCTTCTTGTATAGCCCTCCCGCAAGCAGCACCCTCGCTTGGTCAAGAATTTCCCTGATGAGGGCCAGCTCGCCTGCCAAATACACGGGAAGCTCACCGGAATCAGGCCCCAAGACAGCGTCGCCATCGTGCTTGAGCTCATCAAACCCCTTGGTTACCTTCTTCTCGTTTTTCCACTCATCATAGAAGCCCCTATTGATGCAAGTCAGCGTGGGCAACGACGAGCGGGCCACGCTGACTTGCATGGACATGCCCATCTCCTGCGCGCAGCGCTGCATGAAGCCCAGGTACTCGACACCGAGGGCATCCACCCAATAGAGCAGCGTCCCCCCCTTGTCGAGTCTCTCGACCACAGCATCGCGTGCAGGGAGAACGTTGTACAAGCGATTGCCGTCTTTTGCCCGTTGCTCGACGTCTTCAAGAAAGGCAGGTTCTATCCTGTTGAGTATCTTTTGGCGCTTGTATGCGGCGAAATAGGCTGTAAACACCTCGCCTGAGCTGCAGCGAAACGCATAATCGCACAGATAGCTCGCCAGGTCGGCATATACGGCTCCAAGCTCGTCGTTCGGCACAAGCTTACCAGCCTCGCACAAAGACGCTATGACGCAGCGGCGCTCTGCCTGCGTCTCATCGGTCATATACCGCCAAGCGCCCGCACCATACCGGGCGCGGGCACGCGCGACGAAAGCAGCCATATCTGCCTCGCCGATCTGCTCGCCTGCCAACAGGGCCTTTCGGTCGGCATACAAGTTTGCAAACTCCGGGGAGTCATGGGGAACTTCGAGGATCGCACGGACAAAACCATCCCTGTACTCGCTGTAGTTGGCGGCAAGGTGCACGGCAAAGCTCAGGTATGAATGTCCCTCGTCCCCTTCGCCAAGAAGGACGGATAGATACGTCTGCCATGAACGGGTGCCAAAACCTTTGAGGTGGGGGTTCTCCCGATAGCTCCGCCAGCATTCTTCAGGCAGGGCCCCCTCTGCCACAGGACCCACTTTGCCGTCTTTCTTCAGCAGCTCATAGCACGAGGAGACTTCGAGGGTGCCCGGCAAACGCAGCGAGCTGCGCACCCAAACCTCCCCCGAAGCTCCGTCTTCGAGCCGGGCAAGCAGCCCCTTGAACCCTTCGGAGCAATCTGGGCACGGCACGTCTTCCCCCACGCGCACCACCGTGTAATCCGGGACCGCCGCCCGACCCGCATGGCGACGGGAGTTGAACTTGCGGTCGGCCTCCTCCATACATCTCATGGCAGAACCAGCGCCGCGACATACGACGACGACGCGGTGGGCAGGCAGCAAATCCTTCAATCTGCACAGCACCGTCTTGGGGGCACCGAGGTCCACGCTCTCGGCCACCCCGAGGAGCAGAGCGTCTTCCCGCAGCGCCTTGACGTCATTGATAAGTAGGTCGGCATCGGGATAGGCATCGCCCACACAGTAGACGCTTGCACGCACCGTAGCAT
>CAKVCS010000204.1 GCA_934725785.1 uncultured Bacteroidales bacterium
TGACTGCCTTGTGCCACAGCCTCTTGGCGCAGACTTTGGAGTCTGCGCCCTCAGAGCGTGAGGGCGGGGCTGCCGTGGTGCTTGCGGCCGACACGTCCGTCGCCATAGCCGAGGTGCGAGTCACGGCCTGCGAGGTGCGCGGGTCTGCCACGTCGGCATCAGTCATAGGCCCGACCGCTATGGAGCATCTTCAGCCCGCGTCGTTGGCCGATGTGCTTTCTCTCCTGCCAGGCGGGCTTACGCAGACGCCCCGTATGGGCGGTGTGAACACTGTGGCCATTCGCGAGGTGCCGTCGGGCAGCGATGACTATGCGGTATCCGCCCTCGGCACGAAGGTGATGATTGACGGTGCGCCCATTGGCTCCGACGCCAACATGCAGCGCGTCACGGATGCTGGCCAGACGGATTCGGACAACGGGCGCAGCTCGGTGAACCGTGGCGTAGACCTCCGCACCGTGCCGACCGACGAGGTCGAGGCGGTCGAGGTTGTCCGAGGGGTGCCTTCGGTAAGTTATGGTGATCTCACGAGCGGAGTGGTAAGCGTCCGCCGCCGGCTCTCGCCCTCGCCCGTCACTATTCGTTTTAAGGCGGACCCCTATTCGCGCCTTGTCAGCGCGTCGAAGGGGTTTGCGCTGCCACGCGGCTGGACTGTGGTCGCGGGTGCTGGTTTCTTGACGTCGGATGTCGACCCGCGCTGCGAATACGAGACATACAAGCGTTTCAACGTCTCTTTGCGCGGGCGCGCGGAGCGTTACGTCCCGGGCGGGTTGTTCGTGTCGTGGTCGCCGTCGGTCGACTATTCGCAGAATGTTGATAACGACAAGGCCGACCCCGAGCGGCAGGTCGGGCGCGGTGACAGCTACCGCAGCTCGTACCGTGGCGTAGCGGTGTCGAATGCAGTCTCCGTGCGCCTTGACGGTTGGACGGCGGATTTGCGCCACAGCGCGAACCTCTCGCGCGACGAGGTCGAGCAGCGAATGCGTTTCGTCAATGCCCAAAATCTCTATGCGCCGTCCGACTCCACCGACGGGCAGCCGCACTATGCCGCCCCTCTTGAGAAAGACTATGTGGCCCGCCATCTCGTCCAAGGCCGGCCTTTCTATAGCAACCTGCGTCTCTCCGTCTCCCGACTCGCCGAGGTGGGCGGGCTGACCAATCGGCTCTCTGTCGGTGGCGAGTGGCAGTGCAACAAGAACTACGGCCGCGGCCAGGTGTTCGACCCCTCGCGGCCTCTTCACGGGTCCACGCAGCGGCGGCCTCGCTCTTTCCGCGATGTCCCGGCCACCAATGTGCTGGGCGCCTACGCTGAGGATGATTTCTCCGCGCGCCTTGGCGAGATTACGGTGCGCGCAGTCGTTGGTGTGCGACTTTCGTCCATGGCCGGCCTCGGGCGGGGTTATGCCATGTGTGGGAAACTCTATGCCGACCCGCGCGCCAACGTGTCTCTCACCTCGCCCGCGTTGGGCGGGCGCCGCGGGCGAGTATCGCTCACAGTCGGGGTCGGCAGGCTCTCCAAGATGCCTACTATGGAGCAGCTCTACCCCGAGGATGTCTATTTTGAGCTTACTGAGCTCGACTATTGGAACGCCGCACCCCGGTTGCGCCGCCGCGTCACTCGGACCTACGCCATCTCGCCGTCCGCGCGAGGGCTTACTCCCGCCCATAATGTCAAGATAGACGTGCGCCTCTCGGCACGTGTGGCGCGCCATAGCGCATCGCTGTCCTTCTTCCGCGAGGTCATGGGCGATGGCTTCCGAAATATGGCCTCGCCTGTCGCGCTCTCTTACGTCAAGTATGACGCGTCGCAGGTTGCCGGCTCGTCCACCGCGCCATCTTTGGCCGATTTGCCCTGTCATGACGCGGCTTGCGTGCGCCTTGTTCGCTCATGCGCTAACGGCAGCCGCATACGCAAGGTGGGGGCGGAGTGGCAATATGACACACCGCGGCTGCCGGCCATAGCCACGCGCCTCTCCGTGGCGGGAGCTTGGCTCAGGACCACCCGCGAGAACAGCGAGCCCGAGTGGTACCAGGGGGTCAACGTCACTGTGGCCGGCGTCGTGGTGGACGATGTTTACGCCGGGCTTTATGACTGGCATCAGACCTATGTGTCCGAGCGCGCGTCTACCAACGTGACGGCCGAGACGCATATCGCCAGCGTGGGCTTCATCTTCTCCGCCACGGCGGAGTGCGTCTGGGGGCTGAGGCAGACTGTGCCGCTGCGCAATTCGAGGCCCGTGGCCTACGTGGGCGCCGATGGCGAAGTCCGGCAATATACCAGCGCCGAGGCTGCCGACAAGGTGCTGGCGGCCCTGACTCTCTCGAACACGACGAGCCGCCTCGTCACGACCGGACGGCCATATGCTACGTTCAATTTCAAGGCCACCAAAGAGTTCGGCCAAGTCTTAAGCCTCAGCTTCTTTGCCGACAGGCTTTTGGCGGCTGCTAAAGACTACGAGTCCAACGGCTTCGTCGTCCGCAGGTCGTTCTCCCCGTATTTTGGGGTTCAGGCGTACGTCAAGTTTCTTTAACCGATCATGTTCCTTTTCTGTTAACAATATTACTGCCTAACCAATCTGACATTATGAAGAAAGTTCTGCTCTTTTTGCCGCTCGCGCTTGCGCTGTCGTCCCTCTCTTCGTGCAAGGACTCTGACGACCCCGAGACCGTCGTAAGCTTCTCGTTCTCGCTTCCGTCCGGCCATGAGGCCGACCAGCAGGTCGGCTCGGCCGCCATCCTCGTGGAGGATGTGGCGTCTGGAGTCTCGACATCCTACAACCTCGAGGATCTCGAGTCAAAATCCGTCACGTTGCCC
>CAKVCS010000205.1 GCA_934725785.1 uncultured Bacteroidales bacterium
ACATCAGCATTCTCATCGACGCCCAGACTGGCCGAAACTCTGTCTTCACTGTGGCCCCAAACGCCAAGTCCGACCTCAGCAACGCCGACTTCATCGTGTTCGACTCGGCGGACGCCAAGGCGACCGACTTGGCCGATGTGCTGGGAACGGGGACTTCCGCCACGCTCAAGCTCCACGTCACGCCAGACGCCAAGCTGTCCGTGGTGATAGACCCGAAGACGGGTAACCAGCTCACCGGGATAGGCACCGGGGACCTCACAGTCGAGGTCGACCGCACAGGCTCGCTCGCCATGCACGGCAACTATGTCAT
This sequence comes from uncultured Bacteroidales bacterium, assembly GCA_934725785.1. Taxonomy (GTDB): domain Bacteria; phylum Bacteroidota; class Bacteroidia; order Bacteroidales; family Marinilabiliaceae; genus W3P20-009. The sequence goes on from CAKVCS010000205.1 coordinate 311, forward strand.
CGACGCGGGCTCGTATAACTTCGCCTTCAGCGTCTTCGACAAGCAGTTCACCATAGACAACGGCAGCTCCATATACTGGGATGGCGGCCCCTACGACGCTATGGTCAACATCGCCGCCACCTACACTGTCAAAGCCTCCATCTACAGCCTCGTCAGCGGCACGTCATATGACAACAGCTCCGACCTCAAGAGGCGCGTCCCGGTCAAGTGCAAGATATTCCTCACCGGGCGGCTCACCCAGCCCGACATTCGCTTCGGAATCGAAATACCCTCTTCGCAGAACTTCAACCAGTACGCCTTCGACCAGTACGTCAACACGCAAGAGGAGGTCAGCAGGCAGGTCTTCTCCCTGCTCACGTCCGGGCAGTTCTACGCTTTGCAGGACGCCGGCCAGCAAGGCAGCCAAAGCCAGTCGTATCTCGGCATGACGGCCTCCGAGCTGCTGAGCAACAAGCTGAGCAGCCTCTTCTCCAAAAACGACAAGAACATCGGCATTGGGGTCAACTACAGGCCCGGCGACGAGATGGCAAACGAGGAGTATGAAGTGGCGATATCCACACAGGCCTTCGACAACAAGGTGCTCCTGAGCGGCAACATTGGCTACGGGCGCGACGCCTCGGGCGCATCGTCCGATGACGGCTCGCTCATCGGAGATTTCGATGTCGAGGTCAAGCTCAACCAGCGCGGCAACATAAGGGCCAAGGCCTACACTCACTCCAACAACGACGTGATTTATGAGACCTCGCCCACCACGCAGGGGGTTGGCATATCTTTCCAAGAGGAGTTTGACTCTTTCAGGGAGCTGTTCAGAGACTATTGGCGACGACTTTTCCACCGCAGGCGCGCCAGGGCTGAGGCAACTGCCGAGGACGGCGATGCCGCGGCCCCAGCCGACTCCGTCTCCACAGGCGGGCGTTAGGGACGCTCCGCGAAGTCTGCCAAAATTTCACCTCGGCTGACACCCGTCTGCCAAGAAATCCGGCGCAGTCTGTCAAAATGTCCGTCATCACCGTTTGGCACGGATAGTGATGTAACTGCCGATGGTTCGCGGGCCGATGGTTCGCGGGCCGTGACAAACCAGATAACAAAATAAAAATATACAACAATGGCAGAACTGAAAGGTAAAGTGCTGGCCGGCAAAGTGCTGGTAAAGCCTGTCCCCGCCGAGACGAAGACTTCGAGCGGCATCATCATCCCCGACTCCGCGAAGGAGAAGCCCCTCAAGGGCACCGTGGTCCTCGTCGGCGCGGCCAAGAAGGATGAGGCTGTCGAGGTAAAGGTCGGAGACACCGTCCTCTACGGCAAGTACTCCGGCACCGAGCTTCAGATAGACGGCGAGGACTACCTGCTCATCAACCAGTCCGACGTGCTCTACGTCGCCTAAGCAGAGGAGTCCCTGCGCAAGGGTCGCGGCGCCCGGCGCCGCGAATCCGCAAAATGTTTAACCCAAGCACTTAAATCAGATTATCATGGCAAAGTCCATCAAATTCAATACCGAGGCGCGCGAGCTCCTCAAGAAAGGCGTCGACGAGCTTGCCGACGCGGTCAAGGTAACCCTCGGCCCTAAGGGTCGCAACGTCGTCATCGAGCGCAAGTTCGGCGCACCGCACATCACCAAGGATGGCGTCTCCGTAGCCAAGGAGGTCGAGCTCTCCGACCCGTATGCAAACCTCGGCGCGCAGATGGTCAAGGAGGTCGCCTCCAAGACTGGCGATGACGCTGGCGACGGCACGACAACCGCAACCGTCCTCGCGCAGGCCATCGTCAACACCGGCATCAAGAACGTCACGGCTGGCGCAAACCCTATGGATCTCAAGCGAGGCATAGACAAGGCCGTGGCAAAAGTGGTCGAGAGCATCAAGGCTCAGGCTCAGGAGATTGACAACTCGAACGAGAAGATTGAGCAGGTCGCTACCATATCCGCCAACAACGACAACGAGATCGGCAAGCTCATCGCCCAGGCCATGAAGAAGGTCGGCAAAGAGGGCGTCATCACCGTCGAGGAGGCCAAGGGCACTGAGACCCATGTCGACGTGGTCGAGGGTATGCAGTTCGACCGCGGGTACATCTCACCCTACTTCGTGACCGACACGGAGAAGATGTCCGCTAACCTCGACTCTCCCTTCATCCTCATATACGACAAGAAGATCTCGACAATGAAGGATCTCCTCCCCATCCTTGAGAAGGCCGCCCAGACAGGCCGCCCGCTCCTCATCATTGCGGAGGATGTCGACGGCGAGGCTCTCGCGACCCTCGTTGTCAACCGCCTGCGCGGCTCGCTCAAGGTGGCAGCCGTCAAGGCTCCCGGCTTCGGAGACCGCCGCAAGGAGATGCTGCAGGACATTGCGGTCCTCACTGGCGGAACCGTCATAAGCGAGGAGACCGGTCTCAAGCTCGAGAACGCTGAGCTCGAGATGCTCGGCAAGGCCGAGAAGGTCACCATCACTAAGGACAACACGACCATCGTCAACGGACTTGGCGACAAAGAGGCCATCAA
>CAKVCS010000206.1 GCA_934725785.1 uncultured Bacteroidales bacterium
CGGCCAAGCCTGAAATAATATTCGGCCATGTCGCCATTCTGAGGCCTATAACCCTCAAGTATGCTTTCTGCCGTGGCAAATTCGCCATACTCGAAGTTCAGCCTTGCGCGCAGCAGCTCCGGCGGGGTGCTCATCACCAGCGGAGCCTCCTCGTACGCCCTGCGGTCTATGTCAAAGTCCGACTTGATAGATCGGCACTTGTCCACCATTTTTTGAGCGTTAGCCCTGTCCCCCTTCAGCAGGTAGGCGTATGCCATGTCTACGTACACGCCGTTCTTGTTCGAGACCCCGTTGTATGTCTTGGCGAAGCGTTCGCCCCACCTTATGGCCTCGTCCGGCTCGAGGCGTCTCAGGGCGTATTTGCCCTTTTGATGATACAGCAGCGGGAAGCGGTTCATCACGATGTCGGGCGTCTCTTGCAATGATTTGTATGCGGCTTCGCCGTTCTGGCTGCGGCCGCAGCTAAGTATGTAGGCGTATCTGACCACCGGGGCCTCGTTGCCGCGAATGGCGTCCATTATCTCCTCCGGCATGTTCTGCTCGAAGCTGAAGAACATGTTGGCGAAAGAGAATACCACGGCCTCGTCGTTCAGACCCGCTATGTGGCTCACTTTTCGCCTGTATTGCTCTATTTGGCTGAAGCCAAGGGCCGTGTTGCCCTCCCCGAAGCCGAGAAACCCGGCCAGGCTCTTCCATTTCTCCGGTATTTGTGAGAATATCACGTTGTATATGCCTCGCAGCGGCAGCTGGCCGTCATACGTGGCATATTCGTCCTCGGCGCTCTTGAAGGCCCTGTACGATTTCCAAAACTGTATGCCGCCGCTTAGCATGCTCCCGTCATATATGTACACCATGCACTTGTGGATGTGCAGCCAGCAGCTCAGGTTGTACTCATACGTAGAGCCGCTTATCGCGCTGAACGCGGCGTCGGAGGCGGCGAAGAAAGCGTCGTAGTTTTTCTTGTTGTTGGCTGCTGTGTACTCCATCAGCGCCATGTATTCGCGGAGGAACGCCGTGCGCGCCTTGGCGTCGCGGCTTGAGGCCCCGACGGCTTTTATGTCGGTGGCGAAGGCGGACGCGTCTATGCTGTATATGTCGTGCATCACCCTGCTGCACTCGGCTGTGGCAAATTGGTTCTTTTGCGCCCATGCGTCTGCGGCGGGAGACGGTGTGACTAATGTCAGCAAGCTTATTGTCAAGGCTCTGAAGGCCGTGCGGGCCTTATGTGCCTGCCTTGCGGGGGAGGTCGTCATTGTCGTTTTCTCTGTTTACGATAGCCGTGTCTTGTGGCACCCGTTGTTGAAGTAAATCAATGTGTCGCCATTGTCGGGGTTATAGAAGCCGAACATCGTGCGCCTCTCGTTCCGGCGCATGTACTCGATCGCGCGGTCCACATCCCCGTCTATGTCGAACACCACGGCGTCATAGTCCGCCGCGCGTTCCGTTGCCAGCTCGGCATACGCGCTCTTGCGGAACGGGGATGACGTCATGGACGCGCTGTCGCTTACGACAAGCATATTGCGCGGCTGCGCGAACTCTCTGCTTCGCTCTATCCTCCTCAGGATTGCGCTGCGAACCCTTGCCACGTAATATGCCGCGCGTATGCCGGCCGCCGTCAGGCTGTTTAAAAGCTTGCCGTGCTTGGGAAACTCGAATTTTGCCGCAAAGAGCAGCATGGAGTCGTAGAAGTAATCTATATACTTCTTGTCGCGAGGTGTGCTCTGACCTTTGAAGTGGATTATGGATAAGTCCCCGCGGTAGCTGTTCCCGTCCGACGATGTCTGGTCCATGCGCCATGAGAGGTCTATGTCCTCCGAGTACATGAAATACGTGTCGTCGAAATAACCCGCAAGGTCTATCATGTCGTGGTTGAACGCCATGCAGGCACCGGATAGTATCGGGGCGTGGCATACGCCCGTCTCCGGGGTCCCGCCGACATAATACGCGTTTATCGTGCTTGATGACGGGGCTATCCTCCACAGCCCGCTCAGCTTGAAGAACGAGGCCGACAGGGAGGTGTACCCGCGCTTCGACTCTCCAAGGTAACGACCCTCGCCGTTCACCATTCTCAGGCCCATGGCCCCGCAGCCCGGGTGCTCGTCGAAGTGTGACAGGATGCCGCGTATGGTGGCGCGCGTCACGATGGTGTCGGGGTTCAGAATCAGGACTATGTGACCCGTGCATTGCCTCATGGCCTCGTTGTTGGCGGCGGCGAATCCTGCGTTCCGGCCCATCTCTATCACCTTCACCCATGGCGTCTCGCGCCGCATGCGCTCTGTCGTGTCGTCTTCCGATGCGTTGTCAACCACTATCACCTCGGCCTTTACGCCCTCCACCGAGCGGCGAACCGAGGCGAGGGTCAGCATCAGCAGGTCCGAGTTGTTGTAGCTGACTATTATTATGGATATGTCCATCGGGTGCCTGGGGTCTATCATCGGCCTAATACCCATCTCGTTATGCGTTTACAAATGGATTCTGCGCTTCCGCCTCTCCTCCCTCCTGTTTGCGCAGTGTCGCCCGTCAGGGTCTGATATATCTCACCCCATGATGGCATGCCGCCCAGGTTCCGGTCGTCTATGTATATGTCCACGTCAAGTTTCCTGGCGCACTCGCCGTGACCCAGCTCGCCTTCGTAGTTCTCGTTCACGGCATAGAACTCCACCCCTCCCTTGCGGCAGAACTCCACCGCGGCCTCAAGCTCGGAGCCGGTTCGGCACGTCCACAGGATCAGCACGAACCCGCGCTCCTGCAGGGCGCGCAGCGTACGCAGGGCGAACGGCCTCTCCCTGCCTATGGC
>CAKVCS010000207.1 GCA_934725785.1 uncultured Bacteroidales bacterium
GCGCCCCCCGTGGCCGGCTAAAAATCCGTCACGGCCCGCCACGCCTCGCGGAGGGCGTCCCACACCTCGGCAAAGGCGTCTTTGAGCAGCGAGACCTCGGGGGCGAAGACCTCGCCCGCAAAATCGGCGCACTTCTCGCCTATGAAGTCGGCGGCGGAGTCATAGGCCCCGTGCAGCTCGGGGTGACGCTCCCACTCGTCGGAGAACCTGCGCTTAAGCTCCTTACACTCGGAGCAGGTGGACGTGCCGAGCCTGTAGAGGTCATACAGGCTCCTGTATGTGACCGACGGATAGGCGCGGCGCAGCCTGTCGCAGTCGTCATGGAGGCCGCCCAGACGGAGCGTGGCGTACATGGTGGCGAATAGAGGCTCGCGCACCGATATGGCCGCAAGCCTCACGGTGCTGAGCGGAGCGAAGACCGACGTCTCGGGGATTGAGTCGTCAGTGACGTCGTCCAGCGTGTCGCACGAGGATGCGGCAAAGAGGGCGGAGAGAAGCGCAAAGAGGCGCAAGAGTATTTTCATAAAGCAGAAGGATTAACCGCGTTAAAAAGGTAAGCGCGCGGGCCGCCACTATCTCGAGGCCGCCCGCACGCCTAATATTACGGAACATCCTATGCAATAGTTGCCTACATCTTGCCTACGCACACAACGTTGTACGCCTCGGGCTTGAGCCAGCGGCTGGCCACCTCCCTTATCTGCGACGGCGTGATGTTCCTCACCGTGTCATAGAACTCCTTGACGCGCGACGGTGGCACGCCATCGGCGAGGAAGGAGAAGAGCGTGTCGGCCGAAGTAGTGACCGATTCGAAATAGCGTAGCAGGTCGCCAAGCATGTACCCGCGGATGCCGTCAAGCTCCTTGTCGGGGATGAGCCGCGAGGCGAGCCGCTCCATCTCGTCGCATATGACGGATATGGCCTGCTCGTGAGCGCCCGACTTGACCTCGGACGTCACGCAGTGTATTCCATACTGCCGGTTTGAGGACACGTATGACGACACGCCATACGTGAGGCCGAGCTTCTCGCGGAGCGTCTGCATGAGGCGCGACCCGAAGTATCCGCCAAGGGCAACGTTTGCCACCTGGAACGGCAGGAAGTCGTCGGACATCCGCTCGAAGATACGCCTCGCCATGCGCAGCGACGTCTGCTCCCCGCAGAAGTCCACCATCCGCCGCTGCGGCTCGGGCAGGAAATGTGGCATAGGCGTCTGCCACTCCTCGCCCCCGCCCCAGTTGGAGCCGAAGGCGTCTGATATGATGCGCAAGTCGTCGTCCGACGGGAGGCCGGAGATGACCACGTGAGCGCCCGCGGGGCGGTACGTGGCCTCATAAAACTGGCGCAGGAGACCCGGCTCGAGAGCCATATAGTCCTCCCTCCGCGCAATGCGCGAGTAGCGATCGTCATCGGCATAGAGGAGCTTGAGCATCGCCCTCGTGGCGTTGAACGAGGTCTTGAGGATGTTGACATCGAAGCTCTGCAACTCCTGCGAGGCGTAGAGATCGACCTCCTCCCGGGGGAAGGTTGGCGACTTGACAATCTCCTCGACAAGTGGCACGATGTTGGCCACGTCGCGGCTCAAGCACATGAACGATATGGTGCTTGCGTTTTGCGAGACGGAGACCCACGTCGCCGCGCCGTAGAAATCAATCTTCTGAGCGAGTTCCTTAGAAGAATGCGAGACTGTGCCCTCGGCGAGCAGGTTGGCCACAGCCCTGGCCACGAGGGGCTTCTCGGAGCGGAGAGTGCCCGCCCTGACGAGCAGGTCGACCTTGACGACGGGCTGCGCCCCCCCCCTGAGGACGTGGAGCTTGACCCCGTTGGGGAGCGCGGACGACTCGAAGCTGGGGACTACGGGCATGCGGATGTCGCCAAAGAGAGGCGGCTCATTACGATTGACAGACATATGTGATAAAGAGGACAAGGTCTTTGTTCTACTTGGCGCGATAGATGAGGGTTGAGCTGTTGGGACGCGTGAACACCTGGCGAGCGTAGGCGGATATGTCGGCGGCGGAAATGCCGTCGTATGCCATATATTCGGAGTTGATCATGTTGGCATCGCCATACTGCTCATATGTGGCGAGCGACTGCGCGAGGCCCGACGCGCTCATCTGCCCAAGGACGTAGGCGGACTCCTGCCTGTTGCGCGCCTTGTGCAGCTCGTGTTCCGTAGGCTCGGCGGCCTTGAGGGTCTCCATCTCGCTCCAGAGCTGGTCAATGACCCTCTCGGGCGAGACGCCGTCCGCCAGGGTGGCGGAGAGGACGACCGCGCCGGGGTCGAGGGTCCCCATGACGTAGGCGTTGGCGTCCGTGCATGTCTGCTCACCCTTGACGAGTTTCTGGATAAGCCTCGACGAGGCCCCGTCGGCAAGGATGTCGGTGAGAAGGTCGCCCTTGTGGAAGTCGGGCGCGGAGCGGCGGCATGAGTGGAAGGCTATGGCTACCCGCGTGGCCGGCACGCTCGCCTCATAGTCGAGCGACCTCTCGCTTGTCTGCTCCGGCTCGGCAGGCGGCTCGACATCCGGCGCGTCGCGCTCAACCTCGCCGAACCATTTCTCGGCGTAGTCGAACATCCGCTCGGCCTGCACGTTGCCGACAATGGCGAGCACGGCGCGGCGGGGGATGTAGTGGCTGCGGAAGAAGGACTCGACATCGGGCAGGGAGGCGTCGAGGATATGCTCGGTCTTGAGGCCTATGGTGGGCCACCTGTAGGGGTGGACCTTGTAGCACAGGTCCCTGAAGATGTGCTGATAGTTGCCATAGGGCCTGTTGAGATACCTCTGGCGGAACTCCTCGACGA
>CAKVCS010000208.1 GCA_934725785.1 uncultured Bacteroidales bacterium
GTTTTGCGTTCACCTCCTTCTGCTTTTGTGGAGTCTGGGGTCAGCTTCACCTGCGCGCGCATCACGCCGTCGCGTGTTTGCTTCACTTTCAGCCAGAACATTTGTTCCCAAAGCATGTCAAACTCGTTTGTGAATTTGTGTACTATTGTGAAGTTTGTCGTTATGACAAGGTTCTCCTGGTTGTGTGCTTTGGCGGTGTAGGTCCAGTTATAGCTTCCTGTGAATGCTATTCGGCCATCTATAATGCCGAACTTGTTGTGCATATGGTAACGGCTGTTGTCCACCTTTACGGATATTCCTGCTCTCGCCAGCTCTTTAATCTGCGACCCGGAGTCCTGCATCTTGTTGTTGTCGGTTATTATCCTGACCTTGATTCCGTTGGCATGCAACTTCTTAAGGCACGAGGACAGCACGTCGTCTGAGATGGTGAAGACGCATAAGTCCACAGTCCTCTTGGCCTGAGACATGTAGAACGCAATGTTCTCAGGGATATCCTGCCCCGGGCTGAACAACACGTCATGCAGGCGGAACGAGTATTTCTCTATCTGCTCAAAAGTCGTTTCAAGCCACCTGATTGCGCGAAGCCCGTCACCTCCAACCCCAAGGCGCTTCGCCTCGGTGAAGAGGCGCGATTTGAGCGCGCCCCTTTCGGCCCTGTCCAGTGCGTTCAGCTTGTTTACTATGCCCTCAGGCAGCGCTACGTGCCTGTCAAGGTGGAAAATGTCTGTAAAGTAACTTATGATATCTTCCATCGCTGTACTTTTTATTGATTTAGCTCGGCAATTTCCATGTCTTTTATGTCATTGCCGTCAATGACGAACTTGACCACAGTGCGTTTCGCGTGTATTCCATAATGTCCGCATGCTCCCGGGTTTATGTGGAGGCAGTTGTTCTTATTGTCATATATGACCCTCAGAATGTGTGAGTGGCCGTCCACGAATATGTCCGGGTGAAGCCGTGCTATTTCCGTAGATGCGTTCTTGCTATATTTGCCCGGATAACCGCCAATGTGGGTCATAAGTATGCTGACATCCTCAATTTTAAAAAACAGCATGCTTTCCGGCAACTGGTCTGCTGCCGCGTTTTCCGACGACGCGCTGCCTTCTTCTGAATAGGCGACTCTCGGGGCTGGGTTTAATTCCCGCCTTATGTCAAAGCTGTCGGCGTTGCCATACACGGCCCTGAGCGGGCGGAATGCTCGCAAAGAGCGCAAGACGTCCATACTGCCTATGTCTCCCGCGTGCCACACCTCATCCGTGTCGCCGAAGAAGTCCAAGATGCGCTGATCGAGGAAGCCGTGAGTGTCCGACATCAAGCCTATGCGTGTCATTGGGATGTATTTGCGTTTGTTCCTCTAAGATAGATATTTTCGGCCGATGTCTGCGCTTTGATTTTTGGGTTATTACAAGGCGCTGGAGTATGTGTACTCCTTCTCCAGCCCGATGTTTAGGCTTGCGGCCAAGTCAGAGTATGTTTTGTCGTTCGAAATTATGGTCCTGTCTCCAACCACGAAAAGCTGCTCTCTCGCCCTTGTCAGAGCTACGTTTAGTTTCCTGTCAACCGAGCAGCCTTGAGGGTCTTCATATTGGCTGTCTTTCAGAAATTCAAGCTGACTCAGCCTTTTCACGGTAAGTCCGTAGATTATGACGTCTCTTTCGCTGCCTTGGAATCTCTCTACCGTGTCAATCGTTAGTTCAGCCGCAATATCCCTCAATTCTGCAGGTAATGTGTCCGATGTCATCAACCTTGAGCGGATGGCGGCTATCTGGTTTCTATACGGCACGACAATTCCCAGCGTCCTTTGAGATTTTGGCTCTTTGCCAGCCGCCTCATAAATTCTGAGGATTCGGACAGCCATGTCCGCCACAATGTCCGCCTCGCGGCTGTTCACTTTGTCCTGATCCGACGATGGCTCTTCAATGTGCGAGTCTACAAACAAAGTGCGCCGTGTGGACAACAGGTATGTGTCATAGTCAAGATCGCGTGTGGAGTGCGACAATTCAAGGTTACGGCTTTGGTGGGGTAGGGGGATTGGAAGAAGCTTGCCTCCATAAAAATGGCTGTTGCTGAATTCGGCCACCGACGGATGCATTCTCCCCTGACGTGTCAGCTGATAGACCAGCCGCTCATCATTACCATATAATGTTATCATTCTTTCAAAGAATGAGTTACGGCAGTTTGTCAGCCCAATGCCGTGCAGACGCTGGTCTGTCACGCGGCTTTGCGCAATATTCTGCTGAACCACGGCAGGGAGCTGCTTTTGGTCGCCAATCAGTACGAAGCGCGCTATGCTTGTCACTTTATGTCCTTGTAAGCTGGTGCACTCCGACAGGAGCCCAATGATTGACGGTTCCAGTATCTGTGAAGCCTCGTCAACAATGGCCAGGTCAAATCTCTTTAGGCGGAACAGGCCTTGAGCCCCGCTTACGGATGCCGTGGTGCCAACGAATACGCGGGTGCCGCCCACAAGTTCTCTCACGTCGCTCGCACGTGCGAAGTCATGCGATATGAGCAATCTGTTGTGGTAACAGTCCGAGCATGCGAAGCGGCTGCCTATTCGCAGATAGTCAATGCCGTCTTTCTCAAGTTTTGAGCATATCTCGTCCACAGCCCTGTTCGTGTACGACAACAGCAGCACAGTGTGGTCGTCATGAGCCAATTCCTCGCGCAAGATGCTCATAAGGCCAAACGAGGTCTTACCCGTGCCTGGCGGGCCTATCAGCAGAAACATGTCTCTTGCCGCAAGCTGGCGCTCTACCAA
>CAKVCS010000209.1 GCA_934725785.1 uncultured Bacteroidales bacterium
GAGTAGAGGTAGAATGTGGCGTTGTAAGAGCCGGTCACGGAGCTAAGAGGGAGAACGGAGGAGAGGGTCAGCGCCGTGTCTGCCGCAATGAGGTCTACCGCCTTGCTATAGTTGCCGTTGCCGTTCTGAAGGGCGGCGGAGTCAAGGGTTATAGCGAAGCTCTGGCCGAGCATGATCTCCGACGGGAGCGACACGGTGACCGTCCTCTTGTCCACAATCTTGACGGATGTCTTCACTGTGGCCGACATTGCGCTGCTCTTGACAGAGAATGTGGCGCCAAGGTTGGCGGCAGTCTCGCCTTTGCCCTTAAAGATGTCCTCCGAAGTCGTGAGGGTCAGCAGGAACTTGTCCATGTCGGCGTACGCTCCGCTCACTCCGTCGCACTTTATGCTCTGAATGCCGAGCTTGAATGTGCCGCTCGCATAGTTGCCGTAGTAATGGTCCTCGTCAAATCCGGCTTCGATGGCCTCGGCGGGAAGTCCGGCCTTGTCCTTTATGGCTCCCTCTGTCCATCCTACAGATACGTAGAGTCCGGGCTTGGCCCCCTCGACGTAGAGGCTCAAGACGTTGCCCGCGGTGGATACGGCGCCGATGGCCGCCTCGGTCGGGTTAGTGCCGTTCGGCTGGAGGAGTAGTGCCGATATTGCCGTAGTGTCGGCAACATCGATGGGCTCGGAGAAGGTGAAGGTCACCAAGGTGTCCACCACTTCGAATTTTGTAATCTCCGGGTTGACGCCGTCGGACGTCTTGACACTCTTGACCGCCACGGCCCCGGCTTTGTCGTACTGGCTGTAGGCCACGGCGACAATGGAGTATGTGGAGTTCGGCGTCAGTCCGCTGACCTCTTTCGATACCGTGGGGCACTCGGCGGTGAGGGACACCTTGCAGCCCTCTTCGGCAATCAAGGCCTCCTCCGTGCATCCGTCGGCGTCGCCCGCGACGAGGGCGTAGGCGAACCTCTCCGCGCCACTTGAGGGGGTGACCGTGTAGGCTACAGCGGAGTCTCCCTTCACCTCTATGCTCACCTCGACGGAAGGCCCGTCGGGGTAGACTTTTGACACCTCGTCGTCGAACTCGTTGCATGCCGCGAGAGACAGGCCGGCGAGGGCGAGGCTATATGCAATTTTCTTCATCGTAATCTTTTTAAGCTGCCAGATGGGTGGATGCACCCATCTGGCAGGGTGACATCAAAATCGCGTTAAATTATTTCTTGGTTAATACCAAACCGCCATACATCAAGTTGTACCAGCCGCCGCAATAAATGCCATATGCGTTGTTGACGGTGAGCGTGGCCCCGCCATCGGTTATCGAGATGGCCATATTCTCGCCGTCGGAGAGCTGCTTGGCGTTATCGTCATCGGGATCCGCGGTCGAGAAGCACTCGAGGGTGGACTCATTGCCATCGCTGTCCTTATACCCGTAGCTCTGCTTAGCTGGTACTGATATTGTCGTGAGCTCGCTGTCAACGGTGCCATATACGTGGCCGAGATAGCCTGCTTGCCCGAAGTATGGGTCAAGGCCGTCAATCCATATCTTGCTGACGTCGCTCTCGTCTTTTGAGAACGTGATTTCCCAGTCGAAGTGTCCTCGGTTGGAGAAATAGCTGTCGGCAGAAGCCTTATAGGTACCAAGGATCGGCTGGAGCGGGTGCTCGGCGTCCGAGAGGGTGACCAGGCACTCGCTCTCGTGGCCCACGTTGACCTCCGTCGAGCTGAGCACGAGCTTGAACTGCAGGTCGCCAGTGTAGACGCCGTCGGGAATGTAGCGCACCCGGATGTTCGCCGTGCGGTTGTCGGGGGTGAACTTCAGCTCCTTCGAACCGATAATCTCAAAGTTGACGCCCTCGGTGGCCTTCTTTTTCTCGTCTATGCCCGTGTAGTCAATCTCGACAGTGGCGGCCTTGGCCAGGCCGGAGAGCGAGGACAGTGTGACGGTTATGTCCTTAACGGGCGCCACTACCTCATTATTGCCGCTACCGGTCTTCTCGTAGACGGTCGACGTGGCGGAGTTGAAGGCCACGAACGCCTCGGAGTCTGCGAAACCGGGCTGCTCGTTGTCATCGCAAGCCGAAAAGACGGCGGCTGATGCGAGAAGCGTGTAATATTTCAGTTTCATAATGATAGCTTAATTGTAAAAGGGAAACTTCAACTTAGTATCCGGGGTTCTGCTCCATGTTGGGGTTCGCGTCAATCTCCGATTTGGGTATTGGCATAGCCCAACGGTAGTTCGGGAACGGAATCTCCGTGAGGGTGGCGTCTGTGTCGACGCGCTTGAGGGAGTAGCCGAATCGCGCGAAGTCATATATTATATGGCCCTCGAAAGCCAGCTCCTTGCGGCGCTCGGTGAATATTCCGCGCTCGGTGACGGCCTCAGGCGCCGCCCCGCGGGCTTTGGCCAGGGTCGTCATGTCGGACTGCGCTGTGGCGCCCTCCACCGTCGCGCCCTTTATCTGAGCCTCGGCGCGGTTCAGGTACATCTCCGAGAGGCGGATCAGGACTGTGTTGTTGTATGAGGGCGAGCTGTTGTCCTTGCCCGCGTACTTGGTGGACCAGTATTGGGTGCCGGCGTCGGGGTCGGTCACGAAGAGGCTCTTGCGCGCGTCCCCGTCGGCGTAGAGGTCGTACACGTCATGCGCCGCGCCGAAATCGCCGCTGCCGCGCGGAGACGAGATCCACATGAGGTACTCCCAGTTCTGGTCGTCAAAGAAATAGTTGCTCTGGGCGCCATAGACCTCGAATATCACCTCCTT
>CAKVCS010000210.1 GCA_934725785.1 uncultured Bacteroidales bacterium
GTGGGAGCAGGTGATGGACTGTGTGCGACAGGCCACGGATCAGTTCATCAGTTTCCGAGAGCAGGAGGGCCGCGCCTTGTCTGCCGACCTGCTCAGCCACGTCGACCTCATTGAGAAGTACTCGTTCGAGGTCCCTCAATACGAGAAGGAGAGGGTCGAGAAGATAAAGGCGCGCATACAAAGCAACCTTGACGAGATCATATCGAAAGACAGGGTCGACCAGAACAGGCTGGAGCAAGAGCTCATATACTATATCGAGAAGCTCGATATCAACGAGGAGAAAGTACGCTTGGCCAACCACATTAAATATTTCCGAGAGACCGTGGCGAACGACGCCGATGCGGGCAAGAAGCTCGGTTTCATAGCTCAAGAGATGGGCCGCGAGATTAACACGCTCGGCTCGAAAGCCAACCAGGCCGAGATGCAGAGACTCGTGGTCAAGATGAAGGATGAGCTTGAGAAGATTAAGGAGCAGGTGCTCAATGTCCTGTAGCAAGGTCCGGGTGGCCTGCGCTACGGGTCTGTCACTTCACAACAAAGCAATCTCACAGTGGGTAAGGTTATAATTTTCTCCGCACCGTCGGGCAGCGGCAAGAGTACCATTGTCAACCATCTGCTCTCGCTCGGCCTCGGGCTCGAGTTCTCAATCTCCGCGACCAGCCGGGCTCCGCGTGGGCAGGAGCGGGATGGCGTGGAATATTATTTTCTCTCCGCGGCGGAGTTCGAGAGGCGTATAGCCGATGGCGACTTCGTCGAGCATGAGGAGGTCTATAAAGGCTGTTACTACGGAACTCTGCGGAGCGAGGTGGACAGGATTTGGGCGAAGGGACACACCATAGTCTTCGATGTCGACGTCAAGGGTGGCCTCAACTTGAAGCGGATTTTCGGGGAGCGGGCCCTCACGGTCTTCATCCAGCCGCCATCCGTGGAAGAGCTGAGGCGCAGGCTTGAGGGGCGTGGCACCGATTCGCCAGAGAAGATTGAGCAGAGGCTGGCAAAGGCGGGTGAGGAACTCGGCTATGCCACGCAATTCGACACGGTAGTGGTCAACGACGACTTGCAAGTCGCAGAGGCGGAAGCGGAGACGGTAATCAGGAATTTTATCGGCAAGTAGCGCCTTATGCGGACGGCCCTCTTCTTCGGCTCTTTCAACCCCATACACGCGGGGCATCTTATGTTGGCGCAGTATGTGCTGAATTTCGGCGGTGTCGATGATGTGTGGCGTGTTGTAAGTCCGCATAACCCGTTCAAGGCCCAAGAAGGACTTGCCCCTGCCGGCGCGCGTCTGCAGATGGCTGAGCTCGCAACGGCCGCGGATGAGCGGATAAAGGTATGCGACGTCGAGTTGCGCCTCCCGCAGCCGTCTTATACTATCAATACTATAGATGTCCTCGAGGCGGAAAATCCGGATCGGCACTTCATTATAGTCATGGGGGGTGATAATCTTACCGGGCTGCCGCGCTGGCGCGAGGCCGCGAGGCTCGTCAGCGGCCGTGAGTTTCTGGTCTACCCGCGCCACGGAGCCGATACGGACACGGCTACTGTCGAGTCTATGGGGGGCAAGGTGAGAGTTTTGCACGCGCCGATGATAGAGATATCCTCCACCCGGATAAGGCAGTGGATTTCCGACGGCGTCAGCGTGCGCCATTTCGTACCAGACGAGGCGTTGCGCCTGGCGTTGGATACATACGGCAGGTGAGTGTGGGCCGCCAGCGCCCTTTCCGCTAATCATATGCTCCCTTGAGGCACCTCTGATGCCTTCATGGGAGTTTTTTTTGTCCGCCTCTTATAATTCCGTCTTGGCGGTGTTGGCGAGAAAAACGCCGAGCAAAATCAGGGCGGAGCCGGCCACGGCCAGCGCGGTCATAGGTTCATCGAGAGCCGCAGCGCTGGCCAAAACAGTCGTCAACGGGTTGAGGTAGACGTAGTTCGTCGCCTTCAAGGCTCCAATTTTCTTAATGACCCAGCTCCACGTCACGAAACAGGCGAATGATGCCACAACACCCAAGAACAGCAGGTTGCCCCATACGGCCGGCTTACTCAGCAGGGCCGCGTCGACATGCCACGGGTCAAAGTAGAAAAATGGCAAGGCGGTCAGCATCCCGTAAGCGAAAACCTTGCGAGTGACAAACACTGCGCCGTATCTGCCATCGGACACGCGTTTTATCAGAAGGCTGTAGACCGCCCAGCATATCGCTGCCGACAGGGCGAGCAAGTCTCCCGCGGGGTTCAGGTGCAGAATGAACTGACCGTTGAATATGACAACGCCAACTCCGACAAGGGCGATGATAGAGCCTGCGATTAGCCGCCCCGACAACTTCACAGCCTTTGTGAATATCTTGCCAAGCACAATTGTGAGAAGAGGGGCAGTGCACACGATGAAAGCCACGTTGTTCACGTGGGTGAGGCTCACGGCCACGTTCTCTGTGCAGAAATATAAAGAGCCGCCGCTTATGCCTAATAAAACAAATGTCAACTCGTCGCGCAGGCTATTGGCTCTTATCCTGATATTCTTGCGGCCATGTATGAACTCAAAGACCCATATGCATATATAGGCTATTGAGAATCTGAGCATGAACAGTTCGCATGGGTGAAGCCCCGCACTTACCGCAAACCTCGTGTTGACGAACGTCACGCCCCATATGGCCACAGTTATGATGCCCAATATGTGCGCAGCAATTTCTTTGTTTTTCATCCTTTCCCCTGTTGTCGTCTCTACGCCATAAGCGGAGTTAATGCC